>JAJFMR010000167.1 GCA_020696915.1 Rhizobiaceae bacterium
ATCGCGAGATTCTGCGAAGCGGCCGGCCATGACGTCCCCGAAGGCATGGAGCCGCCACCCAAGAACGAGGTGCTGTTCTGGAATCGTCTGTCCGGCGAGAAGCCTCGGCCCATCGTCGTCGAACGTCCGCGGCAGAACCTCAAGCGGCATCAGCGCAAATATGCCGAAGGCGACCTCGGCGACCACAGCTTCTTCTTCCGCGGGCCTGACGGCGCATTGAAGCTCAAGGCGCAGAACCTGATGATGTTCCTGCACCTCGCCGAGGGCGTCGACGAGCGCACATGGGAGCATCACCGCAAGGCAGGCGACTATTCGGAGTGGTTCCGCGACAAGATCAAGGACGACGGGCTCGCGGAGGAAGCGGCGGCGATCGAAGCCGACCGCAGCCTCGACGCCGCGGAAAGCCGCAGCCGCGTGGCCGAGGCCGTGCTTCGCCGCTACACCGCGCCGGCCGACTGAAGCCGCCCACGGAAAATACCTTCCGGAAGGTGGACGGGTATACGGGAAAACACCCTGGCGGGTTTCGTGCCGGTCCAGTTCTCACTCAGCCCGAGCAATGAGTCCGACGGCACGTCGATAACCTCGGCATCGGTACACGAGCCGCAGCGAGCCGCCGCACCGGCTCTGTCATGCTCCCGGAGCGGAACCCGCCGCCCCTGCCCCCTCGCCTTCCCCCGCGACGTCCCGCAGCGCCCTGCCGGCAGACTGCAGCATTTCGAACGCCCTGAAGCGGCGTTCGTGCCAGGCCGCCGTTTCGGGCAGCGGAACGTATGTATCGCCCAGCTCCGACATCGACGACATGGCCTCGTCGATGTCCCTAGAGGCGCCGGCTGCGACGGAAGCGAGCATCGCCGAACCGAGTAGCACCGGCTCATCGGAGGTGGAGGCCGCTACCGTAAGGCCGGTCGCATCGGCGAGCAGCTGCCGGACCAGCCGGCTTTGTCCCGCCCCGCCGCTCACCACGATCGTGTCGACGGAGATTCCTGCCCGGCTTTGCGCCTCGACGATCTGGCGGGCGCCGTAGCCAAGCCCGCACAGACCCGCGAGATAGAGGCCGAGCAGGCTTTCGACACCGGTCGCCATGCCGAGTCCGGCGATCATGCCGCGCGCGTCGGGGTCGGCGAACGGCGCGCGGTTGCCCAGGAATTCGGGCACGACGTGCAGTTCTCCGACCAGCTCCGGCACGGCTCGCGCGCCACCACGGCGCCCGGCCTCGTCGGCAAGCAGGGCACTCAGGGACGTGCCGAGTTCCTCGGCCTTGCCGGCGGTTTCCCGAGCCGCCGGATGCAGTTGCAGCAGATGATCGATCGCGGCGCCCGCCGCGGACTGGCCGCCCTCGTTGAGCCACAGCCCCGGCACCATTGCGGACCGATAGGGGCCCCAGACACCGGGGACGAAAGTGCGGTCACGGGTGCTGGACATGGTGCAGGCGGACGTGCCGAACACATAGGCCATGCGCGACAGCACGCTGCCGGGGCCGCCCCGCGCTCCGACTGTGCCGACACCTCCGGCATGGGCGTCGATCAGGCCGGCGGCGACAGGCGTGCCGGCAGCCAGTCCCAGGTCGGCCGCGGCAGCCGCTGTCAATCCCCGGCCAAGGGCAGTGCCGCCCGGCACCACTTCCGTGCCGATGCGGCGAAACAATTCCTCGGCGAGCGCTCCCAGTCCGATGGCGCGGAAATATGTCTCGTCCCAGCGATCCTCATGCGCCAGATAGGTCCATTTGCACGTCAGGGTGCAGACCGAGCGGGCCAGGCTGCCGGTCGAACGCCAGGTCAGGAAATCGGTCAAATCCATGAATTGCCACGCACGGGAGAAGGTGTCCGGCATGGTTTCCGCGAGCCAGAGCAGCTTCGGGGTTTCCATCTCGGGCGAAATCGCCCCGCCGACATAATCGAGAACCGGGTGCCGCGTCATGTTGATCCGGCGCGCCTGGTCGGTCGCCCGGTGATCCATCCAGACGATGATGTTGCGCTCCTCGTCGCCATGCGGGCCGACGGGAAGCGGGCGGCCCTCCTCGCCAAGCACGACCAGGGAGCAGGTCGCATCGAAGCCGATCCCGGCGATTGCTGCCGCCGCGATGCCTGACTTCTCGACCGCTTCCCGCACGCAGGCCGAGACAGCGCGCCATATGTCGTTGCTCGACTGCTCGACGACGTCGCCGGCCTCGCGGTAGAGAGCGATGTCGCGCCTTGCAGCGGCAAGCAGCCGGCCCGTCCCGTCGAACACGCCGGCCCGCGCGCTGCCGGTCCCGACGTCGACGCCGATGAAGTGGCTCGCTCCGGCCCCGTCGGGAGCGCTGGCGGTCATGGCCGTCAGAGGTCCGTGCTGAACGGCAGGATGACGAGGTCGCGGATGGTCACGTTGCGCGGCCGCGTCAGCATGAAAAGGACGGCTTCGGCGACCTCCTCGGGCTCGATCAGGCCGCCGGCCGCAATCGCATCGTCGAGTTTCTCCTTCGGCCAGTCGCTGATCAGCGCGGTGACGACGGGTCCGGGGGCAACGGCGCCGACCCGGATGCCATGCTTGATGACCTGCCGCCTCACCGTGTGAACGAATGCCTGCACCGCGTGCTTGGAAGCCGTGTAGACCGGCTCCCAGACGACCGGAACAAGACCCGCCACCGAACTCGTCACGAGGATGTCCCCGGACCCGCGCTCGACCATGTGTGGAAGGACTGCATGCACCGTCCGGAACACCGCATTGACGTTGAGATTGAGCATGCGGTCCCAGGCGTCGGGGTCGCCATCGACCACCTCGCCGCCGATATAGGACCCCGCATTGGCGTGGAAGATGTCGAGGCTGCCCGCCCTTTCCAGGATCTCCGGCATCATCCGTGCAACGCTGGCCGGATCGGCGAGGTCGATCACCAGCGGATAGGCGCGGGGCCCCAGTCCGGCGCAGACTTCGCCAAGCCGCCCCTCGTCACGGTCGACGAGCACGACCGAGACGCCCGCCCCGAGCAGCGCCCTGGCGCATGCCAGGCCGATGCCGGATGCAGCGCCGGTGATCGCCGCGTTCTTTCCGGACAGGTCCAGACCCATTTCGACCTCTCTCCTCGAATTGCTCAGGCGCGGCCGTGCGAAAGACGCGATCGGCGGGCGAGCGAGTCGACGATGACGGCAATCGCCAGGACGGCGCCGGTGATCATGTAGCGGAGCGACGATGACAGATCGAGCAACGTCAGGCCGCTGGCGATGGACTGGATGACGATGATGCCGAGCAGCGCCGAATAGGCGCTGCCCCGCCCGCCGAACAGGCTCGTCCCGCCGATGACGGCCGCTGCGATGGCGTTGAGATTGACGTCCCCGGTGCCGGCCTGCTGGCTTGCCGTGGCGAGCCTGGCAGCGCCGAGCACGCCGCCGGCGGCCGCCAGCGTCGAGCACAGTACGAAGGCGCTGGTGTAGATCAGCCGAACGTTGATCCCGGCGCGGCGGGCGGCCTCCCGGTTACCCCCGACGGCGGCCATCGAGCGACCCCACTTCGTCCGTCTCAGCGCATAGTTCATCGCCACGACCAGGCCGACGAACAGGCCGAACATCCAGGGCACGCCGCGTGCCTGGTTCAGGTAGTAGACGATGCCGAGCAGCACGACCGTGACGGAGGCAGCCCGGAAAAGCAGCCCGCCCGTCGACCGCGACGACAATCCCGCTGCTTTGCGGCGGGCCGCTGTCCGATAGCCGGTGATGAACGCGACGATGCCGGCCAGCACCGCGAATGCGTATGATACCGGGTCCGGCATCACCATCGTCTGGCCGAAATTCACGACCGTGGAGCCGTAGGGCAGATTTATCGAACCGCTCGATCCCAGGATGTAAAGCTGCAGGCCGAGGACCGCGAGCAGGCCTGCCAGGGTCGACACGAAGCTCGGCATTCCGAAGCGGTTGTAGAAGGCCGCGTAGATAAGGCCGGCCGCGGCGCCGACCAACAGCGCGGCCAGGATGGCCAGGGCTACGGGCCAGCCCTGGTTAACCCAGAGCACGCCCACCAGCGCGGAGGCGAAGCCGCTCACCGAACCGACCGACAGGTCGATCTCGCCGACCATCAGGATGCAGACGATGCCGAGCGCGATGACGCCGACCGTCGAGCAATCGAACAGAAGGTTGACGAGGTTGGCGGGAGACAGGAACACCGGGTTGAGCGCCTGGAACACCGTCCAGATGATCGCCAGCCCGACGACGACAGGCAGCGAGCCGAGATCGCCGGAACGCACGCGGTCGAAGAAGGCGCTGAGCGTGCCTCTGATGCCCGCCGCATGGCTCAGCCGTTCGTCGCTCCGGTCGAGCAGCGGCCTTGCTTCGGCCTTCCTGCCGAGATCGGTCGTCATGGATTGGGTGCCCCTGGTTCGGCGCGTCCGGCGCGCCGGCCGGCCCGGCGGGTGACGGCGTTTTCGGAGGCGCCGGTGATGGCGCCGACTAGTTCCTGGTTGGACGCATCGGGGTAAAAGATGCCGTTGTTGCGGCCGAGCCGCAGCACGACGATCCGGTCGGCCACGGCCCGCACGTCTTCCATGTTGTGGCTGATCATGACGACGCCCAGGCCCCGGTCGCGCACGCGGTCGATGAGGTCGAGCACTTCGGCCGTCTGCGCCACGCCGAGCGCCGCGGTCGGCTCGTCGAGCAGGATCACCGTGGGTTCAAGGAGCAGGGAGCGGGCGATCGCCACCGTCTGGCGCTGGCCGCCGGAAAGCGCTGCGACCGGTTCGCGCACGCTCGGGATGCGAGCCGACAATTCATTGAGGAGCGTCCAGGCCCGAATCTCCATCGACACCTCGTCGAGGCGGAGCGGAGTGAGTTCCCTGCCGAGGAAGATGTTGGCGACGACGTCGAGATTCTCGCACAGCGCCAGATCCTGGAAGACGGTGGCGATGCCCAGCCGCAAGGCGGCGCTCGGATCCGGGAGGGTCACCGGCTGACCGTGGAAGAAGATCTCCCCGGCGCTCGGCTGGTGCACGCCGGCAAGAATCTTCACCAGCGTGGACTTGCCCGCACCATTGTCGCCGACCAGCGCGACGACCTCGCCGGCATTGACGTAGAGATCGATGTCGGTGAGCGCCGAAACCGCCCCGAAATGTTTCGATATGCCGCGCAGGCTGAGCACTGCCTCGAGCCCGGAAGCGGCGTCGTTCGAAGTGTCCATCAGCGCGCAGTCCGATTGCTGGAAACGCGTCGGCCGACGCCATCAGGCGGCGGCCGACGCCGGAACGGTCTACTGGACGATGCCGAGCTTCTTGCAGCCCTCCAGGTAGCGGTCGACACAGAGATCTTCTGCCTTGGCGATGCCCTTGTCGATGATCTCGGCCTTCAGGTTCTCGGCGGTGACGACCGCCGGAATGAAGAGCTGCGAAGGGGTATCGTAGAGTGACATTTCGGCTTTCGGCGTCTCGCCCTTCAGAAGCTGGACAGCGACGTTTGCCGCCGCCGCGGCGACGATCTCACTCGGCTTGGAAATCGTGTTGTACTGGTCGCCGGCAATGATCAGCTGGAGCGCCGCGGTGGTGGCGTCGTTGCCGGTCACCGGAGGCACTGGATCGACACCGGCCGCCTTGAAGGCCGCGATGGCGCCGCCGGCCGTGCCGTCATTGGCCGCCACTACGCCGAGGATATTCTTGCCGAAGCGCGTGATCTGGCCGGCCGCCCACTGCTGCGCCTTGGGCGGCGCCCAGTCCGGCGTGTCGAATTCGGCCAGGATGGGATAGCCGCTGTTGTCGAGGCCGGCATGGATGCCCTTCTTGATCAGGCCGGCCGCCGCGTCGGTCGGCGAGCCGTTTATCTGAAGAACGCCGGTGCCCTCCGTCGCCTCGACATTCGTGGCCTTGAGATGCTCGACCAGCGAGTCGGCAATGGCCTTGCCGATGCCCTCATTGTTGAAGGAGACGTAGAAGTCCGCCGGCGTGGCCGGGATCGGACGGTCATAGGCGATCACCTTGACGCCCTGGCTGTGAGCCTGGTTGACGAGATTGGCAGCAGCGGCCGAGTCGACGGGATCGAGCACTATCACCTTGGCGCCCTGCGTCATCGCCGAGTTGAACTGCTGCTGCTGGCGCGCCACGTCGGCGTCGGCGTTCTGGTAGATGACCTTGCAGGACGGGCAGAGTTTCTGCATTTCGGCGATGAAGCCGGGCGCATCATGCTCCTCGTAGCGCGTCGATGCCTGGTCGGGCATCAGGAAGGCCACCGTGGCATTCTCGGCAGTCTGTGCGAATGCGGCGCTGCCGAGCAGCGTGGCCGCCATTGCGCCGAGACCGGCAAGCGTCCATTTCGAAATCGTCGTCATCTCTGGTTTCTCCTCTCTGGAACCTTCAGGGAAAATAAATCCTCGGCGTCGCGGAGCGACTATGCACGGGGCAGAACCCGGCCGACGGACTGCAGTTGTGTGCGGGCTCGATAAGCGCTGCGCGCCCGATCACGATGCTCCTCTGGTCTGCCGGCCTCCTTTCCGGGCTGCGGCCCTGCCGCTCGTCACGCCGCCTTCGAAGCATTCACATTGTCCGCCAGGAGCCGCCGGAAGCGGGAGGGCGGCATGCCCTTCTCCGCCAGGAACTGGCGGTTGAAATTCGAGAGA
>JAJFMR010000168.1 GCA_020696915.1 Rhizobiaceae bacterium
TCAGGAGGCAACTCGAGGCGATGGACGATGGCGGGCTGGTTGTGGTGGCGGTTCCCGCGCCGCCGTTCCGGTGCCCGCCCGGGCCGTATGAGCGGGTCTGTCTCATTGCCCATTACCTGAAGGCGGCGAAGCCGAAGTCGAAGATTCTGGTCCTCGACGCCCAGGACAGTTTCTCCAAGCAGAAGCTTTTCGAGGAGGCCTGGGAAAATCTCTATCCCGGGATGGTCGAGCGTGTGCCTGGCTCGATGTCGGGCCGGGTTCGCGCCGTCGATCCCGGCACGATGACCGTCTCCACCGATTTCGACGACCACAAAGCATCGGTCGCCAACATCATTCCGCCGCAGAAAGCGGCGGAGGCGGCGCTGGCCGCGGGTCTCGACGGCGGCACCGGATGGTGCGCCGTCGATCCGCTGACCTTCGAGTCGAAGCTTGCAAAAGGCGTCTATGTCATCGGCGATTCGAGCCTGGCCGGGGCGATGCCGAAATCGGGCTTCAGCGCCAGCATGCAGGGCAAGGTGTGCGCCGCGGCGATAATGTCGCGGATCGCCGGCATTGAACCGGTGCCGACCAAGCTCATCAATGTCTGCTACAGCCTGGCTGCGCCGGAGTACGGATTCTCGATTGCCGACGTGTTCATCCAGAAACCGGACGGCATCGAGCTTGTCGTGAAGGACGGACGAACGACGGCGCTCGGCGCTGCCCAAGAGGTGCTGCGGCGCGAAGCAGACCATGCGCGGTCATGGTACGACACCCTCACCGCCGAGCTGTTCGGGTGAACGCACCCGGCAGCTGAACGGCATCGGATCGAAGGTTGAAAACGCTTACCGCATGACGAGATACAACGGCAGGAAACAAAGCGGCAGGCGTGTTTCATCCTCCGCCTCCTCGGTCAGCAGGGGCTTTCACGGATGAAAGGCGCGGCAGCGAGACCCCCGAACCGCCGCCAGGTCATCGCGCTCGGCGTCGGCGGCGTCATGCTTTCGGCCCTTCCGGAGCCAGTCGGCGCCACGCAAGACGAGGTTTCGGCGGCGATAGCGAAACTGTTCGGCTCCGGCGCCATAATCGACGGGCGCGTCATGCTCGAAATTCCGAAACTGGCGGAAACCGGCTTTTCGGTGCCCGTGTCGGTCAGCGTCGAAAGCCCGATGACCGAGGCGGATCACGTCAGCCGGATAGCCATTTTTTCGGAGCAGAATCCGCGGCCGAGGATCGTCGAGGCGTTTTTCTCCCCGGCGTCCGGCGCGGCGAGCCTGGAAACCAGGATCCGCCTGTCCGGGAGCCAGGGCGTGGTTGCCATAGCGCAAATGTCCGACGGCTCGCTATGGAGGGCGAGGCAGGAGATCGAGGTCATCGTCGGCGCCTGCAAGCCGCCGCCGGCAAGGCGGTGACCATGCGCGAGAACCGGATCAGGGTGCCGAAGGAAGCGGCCGCCGGAGAGATCGTGGAGGTGCGCGCAATGATCATGCATCCCATGGAAACGGGGTTCAACGTGGACGACCAGGGCGCCGTCATTCCCGTCAACATCGTCGCCGAGTTCAAATGCGTCTATGACGGGAGGGAGGTGTTCCGCGCCCGCCTCGAACCGGGGCTCTCGGCCAATCCGCTTTTCATCTTTCACCTCAGGGCGACGCGCACGGCGCCGGTCGAGTTCCTGTGGCGCGACCAGGACGGGGACCTCACCACGGCCTCCGCCACGCTGACGGTCCGTTAAACCGGAGCGCTTCGATCCACGAAGCGACGAGGCGGCCCAGCCGGATCGGTTCCGATACTAAGGCAATCAACGACGGCGGCAGGCACGTCTTTTTCAGCGCATGGCGCTGTAATCCTTTCCCGTCACGGTACGCGGGACGACTTCGAACAGGTCAGACAACCCGGACCTCGATCTCGCCGACGCCCTCGACATGGCCGCTGAGCACGTCGCCGCGCTCCACCGCCGCAACGCCGGACGGCGTTCCCGACATGATGATGTCGCCCGGCGCCAGCCTGAACAGGCCCGACAGGTAGCTGATCATCTCGGGCACCTTCCAGATCAGCTGGTTAAGGTCGCCGGTCTGCCGCCGCTTGCCGTTGACGTCGAGCCACACCGCGCCTTGCGAGGGGTGGCCAATGCGGCTGGCCGGTACCAGCGGCGAACACGGCGCGGAAGATTCGAACGCCTTGCCCACTTCCCAGGGACGGCCCATCTCCTTGGCCTTGCCCTGCAGGTCGCGCCTGGTCATGTCGAGGCCGACCCCATAGCCGAAGACGCAGTCAAGCGCCTGGTCGACTGGAATGTCGGTGCCGCCGCTGCCCAGCGCGACCAGCATCTCGATCTCGTGATGGACGTCGCTCGTGGCGGCCGGATAGGGGAATTTGCCGTCGAGCACGATATTGTCGGGGTTCTTCTGGAAGAAGAAAGGCGGTTCCTTGTCCGGATCATGCCCCATCTCGACGGCGTGCGCGGCATAGTTGCGGCCGACGCAATAGATGCGGTGCACGGGGAAAAGCTGCCGCGTTCCGGTTACCGGCAGCGCCGGAGGCGCCGCAGGCTCGAAGACGTAACTCACTGCTGCGTTCTCGACATTCATTCCCTTGCTCCTGCGTAATAGTCGATTCTTGCCTCGGCGCGCTCGATCAGCGCGGCCACCAGTAAGGCGAAGCCGAACAGGATGATCGTCAGCGCCCAGAACTGGCTCATGCGGAAATTGCGCGAGAAGGTTTCGAACAACGCGCCGTAGCCGACGATGGAGACGAGCAGCTGGCCGATGACGACGCCCTTTACCCCGCGGATCAGCCCGAGCCTTATGCCGGCGAGGATTTCCGGCAGCGCCGCCAGAAGGATGACCTTGCCGTAGAGTGCCGGGCGCGACGCGCCGTAGGAGCGGGCCATCTCGATCAACGAGGGCGCTATGTGGCGGACCCCGGCGCGCGTGTCGAGCACGATGATCCATATGGCGAAGAGGAAAACGGCAGCGACGATCGTCCGCTCGCCGAAGCCGAACAGGATCATCAGGACGGGGACGAGCGCGGAGAGCGGCGCGCTGGAGAAAATGTTGACCCACATGCCGAGCAGTTCGTCGGCAATCCTGACGCGGCCCATCAGTATGCCGAGCGGAATTCCGAAGCCGATCGCCAGCGCCATGCCGATGAGGAAGGCGCGCAGCGTCGTCACCGTTGCATCCTGCCAGGAAGGCTGGCGGACGAGATCGACGGCCGCCACGAGCACGTCGCTCAGCGGCGGCAGGATGAAGATGATCCCGGTCCGCCCGACGATCTCCCAGAGCACGCCCCAGAAGATAAGCGAGGCCATGGCCGGGACTCGACGGCCAAACAGCGTCATGCCTTGTCAGTCCACATATTGCTTCAGCCCCTGCCAGATCTCCTCGACCGTATCGAGGTAATGGCGGTCGCGGCGGATGCGCTCCGGGTCGCCGGAGCGGTCGATGGCCGGTTCGATGATCTGCGAGACCCGGCCCGGCCGCGGCGACAGGAGCACGATGCGGTCGGAGATGTACACCGCCTCCTCGATCGAGTGGGTGACGAAGATGAAGGTCTTGTTCTGGGTGTTGCGGAGCCGGATCAGGTCTTCCTGGAACTTGCGGCGGTTCTGCTCGTCGACCGCCGAGAAGGGCTCATCGAGCAGCAGCACGTCGGCGTCGACGCAAAGCGCGCGCGCCAGCCCGACGCGCTGGCGCATGCCGCCCGACAGCTCATGCGGATATTTCTGCTCGAAGCCCGAAAGGCCGACCTCGGCGACATAGCGCCGCGCGGTCTCGTCCCGCTCGCCCCTCGGCACGCCGCGCAGCTCGAGCCCGAAGGCGACGTTGCGCAGCACGGTCGCCCAGGGCAACAGGGCGAAATCCTGAAATACGAAGGCGCGTTCCGGACCAGGCCCGCTGACCGCCTTCCCGTCGACCATGACCGTACCTTTATCGGCGTCGAGCAGGCCGGCGACGATCTTCAGCAACGTGGTCTTGCCGCAGCCGCTGGGACCGAGCAGGCTGGTCAGCCTGCCGCGGGGAAAATCAAGCTCGATGCCGCGCAGCGCTTCGGTGCTGCCGTAGCTCTTGTCGACACCGCGGACCGCTACGATGGTGTCGTCCACCGGCAGGGAATGAAGCTTTTCTCGGGTTGCGGGACGCATCACCGGCCTCTCTTTTCGGGCCTGAAGACACGCGTCTCGAGCCATTGCAGGGCAACCAGCGTCAGGGTCGAAAGGGCGATGATCGAGGCGATCGTTGCATACATTTCGGCGTAATCGGCGCGCGAACGATGGAAGGTGATCAGGTCGCCGATGCCGGTCGGGGTGATCAGGAGTTCGGCCAGCACGACGCCGACGAAGCCGGCCGCCACGCCGAGCCGCAGGCCGGCGAAGATGACCGGGCTGGCGTCCGGAAGCACGATCCTGGTGATTTCCTGGCGGCGCGTGCCGAGGAAGGAACGGCACATCAGGAGGAGCGACCCGTTGACGTTGCGCACCGCCTTGTAGGTGTTGAGCACGATGACCGGCAAAGCGAGGATCATGACGGCCAGCGTCTTTGCCGTCAGGCCGATGCCGTAGACGAAGGTGACCAGCGGGATAAAGGCTGCTACGGGCGCCGCCTGAAGGACGATGAACACGGGAACCAGAAGCCACTCGCCAGCCCGCGACAGCCCGCAGAGCGTGCCGATGCCGACACCGAGAAGGGCCGACAGCACCACGCCGAGCACCAGCGGCTGCAGGGTGGAAACATAGGCCTTCGGCAGGCTCCCGTCGGCGACCAGGCCGAAGAAGGCGACGGCCGTGTCGGAGAAGGTCGGAAAGGCGAAGCTCACCGGCACGCGACCTGCCACTTCCCAGATTGCGGCAAAAAGGACGATCGACAGCAGCCTGAGCAGCGCCGGGCTGGCCAGCAGGCCAGCCGCCTGGCCCTGCGAGGCCCCGCCGATCAGCAGGGCTTCGCCTTCGCTGCTTCTGACTGAGTTCATTTCTTTCCGAGCTTGGCCAGGGCCCGGTCCAGCGGCGCGGTATCCCAGAAATCCTCGACCTTCAGGGATGCGGGGTCGCCTTCGATCTGGCCGGCCAGACTGAAGAACCCGAAATCGTCGGCCGCCGCATCGATGCCGCCATTGAGCGGCAGGCTTCCGGCCTTGGCTGTCTCCTCGTAATAGGCGGCGATCTCGGCATCGGCTTCCGGGCCGAGGTCAGGCAGCAGCTTGTACTTGTTGCGGAACTCCACGGCCGCGGCGGGGTTGGCCGTAATCTCGCGGGCGGTCGAGATGATTTCCTCGACCAGGATGTCGACGTCGGCGGCACCCTTCGAAAGGTAGTCGGCGGTGGCGAAGAGACCCTCGTCGGTGGCGCTGAGATCCTCGACCGGCAGCAGGATGAACTTGCCGGGCGCTTCGGCTTCCAGGGCGCGGCGATTCGCGGCATCGACGATCGAAGCCTTGATGGTGCCCTGCAGAAGGGCGTTGCGACGGACTTCGGAGCCCGGAACGTAGCTGACACTGCCGTAGGTGATGCCATGGTTCTTGGCCATCAGGAGCATCACGGCTTCAGTTCCGGAGCCGCGCGCCTGGACGGCGATCTCCTGGCCGTCGAGATCCTTCCACTCCTTGTAAAACTCCCCATTGACGACCGGAAAGAAACGCAGCGTCGAGATCTGCGTGAACATGCGGATCGGCACGCCGACTTTCTGGATCAGCGTATAGGGCGCGCCGATGCCGACATCGGCCTGGCCGCTGACAATTGCCTGGGCGGCCAGATCCTCGTCGTTGAGGATAATGAGCTCGACGTTGACGCCGCGCTCCTTCGCCCGCTCGATCGCGGCCAGCGTCTGGATGGATTCGATGCCCGGCAGGTCGCCGAAGGCGATGCGCATGTCACCGGCCGCAGCCGGCAGCACCCCAGCCCCCCCGACCGTCGCGGCAAGGGCCGCCGCCATCACCATGCGTCTGGTCATTCCGATCATTGCCGTTCCTCCCAGTTGGTTGACCATTTTCATGATTGGTTAGACTTTCAAAGTCGCTCGGTCAAGACAGATTACGCCCGTTACAGATTACGCCCGTTCAGGTGTAACAGCGTTGACCAATTCGGAACGCGGCATTATTAACTTCACCAATCAACAGGGTAATTCGAATTGGCGAGGAACTCCGACAGCGAAGGAAGTCACGCGGCGCTGGTGCAGTTGCAGGCCTATCTGACGCAACGCGATCTCCCCGCCGACAGCCGGCTGCCGCCGGAGCGTGAGCTTTGCGAGAGCCTCGGCGTTTCGAGGGGCGACCTGCGCAAGGCGCTTGCCGTGCTCGAGAGGGACGGCCGCATATGGCGCCATGTCGGCAAGGGCACCTTCGTCGGCAGCCGGCTGATCGGCGAAACGGTGGCCATCGCGGACATCGCCGCCCGCTCAAACCCTTCCGACGTGATGCGGGCAAGATTGATCCTCGAGCCGGAACTGACCCGCGAGGCTGCGCTTCACGCGACGACCGACGACATCGCCGCGATGCGGCAGTCGCTCGCCCAGATGCGGCAGGCCGCCACCTGGCGCCAGTACGAGAACCTGGACAATTTGCTGCACCGGCAGAT
>JAJFMR010000543.1 GCA_020696915.1 Rhizobiaceae bacterium
TTTTCTCGGCAAGCTGTTCGCAGGCGTTTCAGAAAGCGTAAGCAGTGAAGCCGAACCTTTCGCCGACGGGGCGGCGCCTGAACAACGGACATTCTGAAAAAATGCAGCCCTTCGTCTTCAACACCACCCCTGCAATCGTGTTCGAGCGCGGATCGGCGCGGCGCCTGGGAGCTATCGCCGGAGCGCGGCTTGGGCGCGCCGTGCTGTTCGTGACCGATGCGGGGCTGCGCCGGATCGGCCTCTGCGATGAGGCGTTTGCTTCGCTGCAGGCGGAGGGCTGCTCCGTAACCATGTTCGACGGCGTCGAATCCGATCCCTCGCGGGCGACGCTGATGCGGGCCGTCGAGGCCGGCCGGGCGGCAGGGGTCACCGGCGTGGTCGGGCTGGGCGGCGGGTCTTCCCTCGACGTGGCAAAGCTCGGCGCGCTGCTGCTCGGCTCCGGCGAGGATCTCGATCTGGCCTGGGGCGTCGGTCAGGCCAGGGGCCCGCGCCTGCCGCTGGTCCTCGTGCCGACGACGGCCGGGACCGGCTCGGAGGTCACGCCGGTGTCGATCATCACTGTCGCCGAGGAGGAGAAGCGGGGCGTCTCGTCTCCCGTCATCCTTCCCGACCTCGCAGTCCTCGACCCGGAACTGACGCTGGGACTTCCTCCCGCCATCACCGCGGCGACCGGGGTCGACGCAATGGTTCACGCCATCGAGGCCTATGCCTCGAAGAGCAGCAACAACAATCCGCTTTCGAGAATGCTGGCGCGGCAGGCGTTGCGGCTGCTCGGCGCCAACATCGACAAGGCCGTCGTCGACGGTCAGGACATCGAGGCGCGCGGCGCGATGCTGCTCGGCTCGATGCTGGCCGGCCAGGCCTTCGCCAATTCCCCCGTGGCGGCGGTGCATGCGCTGGCCTACCCGATCGGCGGCACGTTCCATGTGCCGCACGGCCTGTCGAACGCACTGGTGCTGCCGCATGTGCTGCGCTTCAACGCGCCGGAGGCGGCGAGCGTCTACGCAGAGATCGCCGCCGATGCGTTTCCCGGACTGGCCGCGGAACAGGGGAGCCAGGGACGGTGCGCCGCCTTCATCGAGGAACTTGCTGCGCTTTCGAAACGGCTAGGCATGCAGACAAGGCTGCGCGAGGTGGGCATCGGCGAGGCGCATCTGGCGAAGCTCGCAGCCGATTCGATGAAGCAGCAGCGGCTTCTGGTCAACAATCCACGCCCGGTGAGCGAAGCCGATGCGCTGGCGATCTACCGGGCGGCGTGGTGATGGCCGATCGTCCGGCACCGTCCGCACGCTCGGCCTATCGGGTTTTCCGCACCATCACCACCCGCTGGCTGGACAACGACATCTACGGCCACATGAACAATGTGGTGCATTATTCGCTCTTCGATTCCGCGGTGAACGCCTGGCTGATCGAGAATGGCATTCTCGACATCCATGGCGGCGAGCGGATCGGCATGGTCGTCGAGACCGGCTGCCGCTACTTCGCGGAGCTAGCCTATCCCGACATGGTCAGCGCCGGCCTCCGGGTGGCCCGGATCGGAACTTCCTCGGTGCGCTACGAGATCGGGCTTTTCCGCAACCACAGCGACGAAGCTGCCGCAGAGGGTTTCTTCGTCCACGTCTATGTGGACCGGGCCAGCCGTCGGCCGATGCCGCTGCCCGAGGGTTTTCGCAAAATTCTTTCGACGATCGCAGGCGATCCGCCGCCATCCTGAGCCTGCTTCGGGACCGGTGCTGCCTGCCGCTACGGATGAAGCTCGGGGAAAAAGACCGCTACGGCTTCTTCTGCCGCTGGCGCTCGGACCGGACCTTCGGGTCGAGATTTTCAAAACTCTCGATGAGCCCTTCCGTCTCGTCCTTCCCGCCGGCGACGGCATGACGCTGGCTGGTCGTTTCCCTGGAGACGGTTGTTGCCCATGCGGTCGTCGGCCAGGGTCGTCTCGTCGGTCCGGTTCTTCCCGGTCCCGAGCCCCGGTCTGGCGGGAGTTGATTTCGTCATGGCCGCACTCCGTCTTCCTGTTTCGGATCATGGGCGTAGCCCCATGGTCGAGAAACAGCCCGTCCAGCCATTGGTTCCTTGGTGTGCCGGGAAGCCCCGCAGCAACGGGCTCCGCCATCGTGGTTCGACAAGTTCACCACAAGGGCTACCGGGACGGTCGCTTCACCTTGCCCTTGTTCCAGGCGCAAGGCCCGGCGCTTCAGCCGCGGGCGCGCCGGCGCTCGCGGCGGCCTTCGACGCCCGCGCCGCTCTGATCCGCGGTCTTGTTGCGCATCGGACCGATGCGCTCGAGGATGGTCTGGACGGTTGGCCGTTCGGATTTGCGGTGCGCATCGAGCGCCCTGCGCATGGCCGAGAGGTGGGAAAAGGACGTGCCGCAGCAGCCGCCGACGATTTTCGCGCCCGAGTCGACGGCCAGCCGCACATAATCCGACATCAGTTCGGGTGTGCCGGAGTAATGGATCTCGGCGCCGCGAAATTCGGGAATGCCGCAGTTTCCCTTGACGATGACGGTCGCATCCGGCTTCGCCGCAGTCATGTCGAGCAGCGACGCCAGTATGTCGGACGCTCCGACGCCGCAATTTGCGCCGACTGCCACCGGGGCC
>JAJFMR010000169.1 GCA_020696915.1 Rhizobiaceae bacterium
GGCGCTCGCCCACAACCTGTCCGAGCGGTCGACCCGGAAGCCGTCGAAAAGGCCGTTGCCGCACTCCGCGAAGACCTCGCCGCCCGAAAGGTTGCCGTCGGCGCCGACCGCGAACTTCCTGATGTGACGTGGACCATCCGGATCATGTGAAGCGCCGGTGTCGGCCACATAAAGCGTTGCCTCGTCCACGGAGAAGGCGATGCCGTTCGGCTTCACGAAGTCGCCGGTCACCTGCCGGACGGACCCGGTGCCAGGGTCGACCCGGTAGACCTGGCAGGAAGCGATCTCCGGATGGGCGCGAACGCCCTCATAGTCGCTGAGGATCCCGTAAGGCGGATCGGTGAACCAGACCGAGCCGTCCGACCTGACCACCAGATCGTTCGGCGAGTTGAAGCGCTTGCCCTCGAACCGGTCGGCGACGACCCTGACGGAACCGTCATGCTCGGTGCGCGTCACGCGCCGCGTGAGATGCTCGCAGGTGACGAGCCTGCCCTGGCCGTCAACGGTGTTGCCGTTCGAATTGTTCGACGGCTGCCGGAACACGGAAACCGAGCCGTCGGTCTCGTCGTACCGGAGCATGCGATCGTTGGGAATGTCCGACCAGACGAGGTAGCGGCCCGCCGCGAACCATGCCGGCCCCTCGCACCAGCGGCCGCCCGTCCACAGCCGCTCGACCCGCGCATTGCCGTTGAAGCAGGCTGCGAATCTTGCGTCGATGACCTCGAACCCGCTGCCCTCGATCACTCCGAACATGCTCTCCCTCCACAAGGTTGCGGCGGCATCGTACAATCAGCCCGGCACCACGTCATCGCGCATCGCCAGCAAAGCGCGTGCCGCAAGCTCCACCAGCACCGCGGGATCGAGTGCGGCGTCGAGCGTCATGGCTCTCTCGTCCGGAGCCGGCGGCTCGAGGTCCGCGAACTGGCTGCCGATCAGACTTGCCGGCATGAAATGGTCTTGCCGCGCCGCCACCCGGGCCGCGGCCGTTGCCCGGCCGATGTCGAGGTGGATGAACAGAACGTGCGGGCGCGCCCGCCGCAGCCGGTCCCGGTAAATACGCTTCAACGCCGAGCAGCCGACGACCAGCATCCCCCGCTCGACTGCGGCGATTTCGGCGGCGATCGCGTCGAGCCATTTCCAGCGGTGCTCGTCGCCGAGCGGCAGGCCGCTGCGCATGCGGCCGATGTTTTCGGCAGGGTGATAGTGGTCGCCGTCGATGAACCGTCCGCCGGTCCGGGCAGCCAGCGCGCTGCCGATCAGCGTCTTTCCGGAACCGCTGACGCCCATCACCACGGCGATCGCCGGCGGTATCGTGGCATTGTCGGGAGGTCGGTCTGGCCTTGCCTCCATCGCCGGCTCACCGGTTGGCCGGGGCGCGGCCATAGAGAAGCAGCATGGCGACGATGACCACCCCGTAGATGATCTGCCGGCCAGCCTCGGGCATCTGCATGACCGAGAGGATCGACTGCAGCAGCGTGATCAGGATGACTCCCGCCACGGTGCCCAGATAGGAGCCACGGCCGCCAAGGATCGACGTGCCGCCGAGCACCACAGCGGCGATCGCCGGCAGGAGGTAGGCGTCGCCCATCGCCTGGGCGGCCTTCGACGCATAGCCGGCCAGCAGGACCCCGCCGAATGCCGACAGTCCACCTGAAAGTGCGAAGGCGATCATCACTACCCGCCGGGTATCGATGCCCGACAGATAGGCGGCGCGCTCGCGGTTGCCGATGGCATATACGGCGCGGCCGAAACTGGTGCGGGTCAAGGCAAAGACGGTGGCTGCGCCGATGAGCGCCCAGATTACCACCGCGTTCGGCACGCCGGGAACGGCAAAGCCGGTGGCCAGGTAGCGGATCGTCGCGGGCGCGGAATCCTGGGGCGAGAAGCCGCCGGTGTAGACGACCATCAGCCCCTGGACGACTGCATTGGTGGCGAGCGTGACGATCATCGAGGGAATGCGAAGATAGGCGACGCCGATGCCGTTGACGACGCCGATCAGCACGCCGCAGAGCACCCCGAAAGGAATGGCAAGCGCGGCGCCCGCCGGACCGTAAGCGGCGGCCGCGCAGGCCATCATCGCCCCCATCGCGACCACCCAGGGCACCGACAGGTCGATCTGCCCGAGCAGGACGACCAGCATCATGCCGGTAGCGATGACGCCGAGGAATGACGCCACCTTGAACTGCTGCAATATGTATTCCGGCGACAGGAAGTTCGGGGAGTAGAGACCGCCCAGAAAGAGGAGCAGCACGATGCAGGCAAACGCGGTGGCCACCGCGGGATCGGCGCGGCGAAGGAAGGCCGGCATGCGGCTGGCGATGCGGCCGCCCGTCGTCGTGTCGCTCATCCGAACCACTCCAGCCGGTTGCGCACGCGAAACAGCGCCAGCGCGCCTAGGCTGACGGCAAACAGAAGCACGACCCCCTGGAAGAGCGGCTGCCACAGAGGATCGAAGTCGAACACGAACAGGAGGTCGCCGATCGTGCGGAAGGCAAGCGCCCCGAAGATGGCGCCCACCGCGCTGCCCCGTCCGCCGAACAGCGACACTCCGCCGAGCACCACGGCGGCGATCGAAAACAGCGTGTAGGCGTTGCCGGATGCGTAGGCGGCCTCGCCCGTGTAGGTGAAGAAGGTAAGAAACAGCCCGCCTATCGCGGCAAGCAGGCCGGACAGGGAATAGGCTGCGAAGCGGGCGCGCCTGATCGGCACGCCCGACATGTAGGCGGCAAGCTCCGAGGATCCCGTGGCGTAGGCGGCGCGGCCGGTCACCGAACGCCGGAACGGCACCCAGACGACGAGCACCACCATGACGAGCACGACCAGACTCGCCGGCAGAACCCCGAACAGACGCCCGGTGAGCGCATCGGCGAGGTCCTCGTTGACGGAGCCGCCTGGAAAGGGGCGCAGCAGCAGCGCCAAACCGAAATAGATCGCCCCGGTCGCAATGGTGGCGACGATCGGCTGCAGCCGGCCGAAAATGACGATGGCCCCGTTGACGGCGCCGCACAGGAGTCCGGCAAGAAGCACCGCGGCGACGCCCAAGGCCGTCTCGGCCGGGGTGCCCACCACCAGCCAGGAAGCGAGGCAGTTGGTCAGGATAAAGATCATGCCGACCGACAGGTCGATGCCGGCGGTGATGACGACCAGTGTCTGCGCCATCGCCACGAAGGCGAGCAGAACGCCCTTGTTGGAAGCCGTCTGGACGACATTTGCCGTCAGCCCTGCAGGGTGGTTCGACGTATAGATCGTGAACATGACGAGGAATATGCCAAACGCCAGCAACGCGCCGCGCTGCTCCGCGATCCAGTAGCGCCAGTCCTTCATGCAGCCGCCCCTGGCGAGACGCCCGGCTTTCCTCCAGCCAGGTTCAGCGCGCTGGCGATAAGCGCGTGCTCGGTGAGCTCGGAGCCGGTGAGTTCGCGGCTGATGGCGCCGTCATAGAGCACGAGCACCCGGTCGCAGCAGCCGATCAGCTCGTCGTAATCGGTGGAGTAGAAGAGAATGGCTGCGCCCTCATCCGCGAGCCTTCGCAGCAGCCGGTACATTTCCTGCTTGGTGCCGACGTCGATGCCGCGGGTAGGGTCGTTGAGGAGAATGATGCCTGGCTGCCGCATCAGCCATTTGGCGATCACCACCTTCTGCTGGTTGCCGCCCGACAGCGCACCGACCGGAATATCGAGACCGGCCGTCTTGATGGCGAGCAGCTTCACCATGTCGTCGATCATTCGCTGTTCGGCGGCACGGTCGATGACGCCGGCCGTGGTCAGACGGTCGAGCGCGGCGAAGGAAAGGTTTTCGCGAACGCTCATGGGCAGCATCAGCCCTTCGGTCTTGCGGTCCTCGGGGATGAGCGCCATGCCGATCGCGTCCCCCCTTGCGGCGGCGGGGCTGGTGATCCTGACCGCCCGGCCGTTCACCATTATCTTCCCCGACATTCCACGCAGCACGCCGAAGAACGCCAGCAGGAGTTCGCGCTGGCCCTGGCCGTCGAGGCCGCCCAGCCCGACCACTTCGCCCGGCGCGACGGTCAGCGATATGTCGTTGAGGCGGCCGGTCCAGGACAGATTGCGGCACTCGAGCATGGGTGTGGCGCCGCGAAAATCGCGCTCCGGCTTGGCCGGGAAGACGTGGCTGTACTCGCGACCGATCATCAGTTCGACCACCTCGTGTTCGGACCGCGTGCCTGCGGCATAGGTGGCGACGTTGCGGCCGTTGCGGAACACCGTGCACTCGTCGGCGAGTTCCGCGATCTCGTTCATGCGATGCGAAATGTAGAGCAGCGCCAGCCCTTCCGTCCGCAGCCGTTTCAGCACCGAGAACACCCTGGCGACGTCGGCTGCGGCAAGCGCCGAGGTAGCTTCGTCGAGGATCAGTATGCGCGGCCGGCGCGCCAGCGCCTTGGCGATCTCGACCATCTGGCGACGCGACAGCGGCAGGTCCTTTACCAGCGCGCAGGGATGGATATCGTCGGCGCCGGCGCGGGCGAGCGCCGCCTCGGCAATCCGCCGCTGCGCGCGGCGGTCGATCATCCCGAATTTTTTCGGCGGGTCACAGATGACGATATTGTCGGCGACGCTGAGCTCGGGGACCAGCGACAGTTCCTGGAAGATGGAGGCGATCCCGGCCTGGTTGGCGGCTGCGGGCGACGCGAAAACGAGCGGGCGGCCTTCCATCGTCATGCGACCTTCGTCGGGCGACACCACGCCGGCCATTACCTTGATCAGCGTCGACTTGCCGGCGCCGTTCTCGCCCAGGATGGCGTGGATGCGGCCGGGCTCTACCGTCAGGTCGGCCTTTTCCAGCGCCCGCACGCCGCCGTACCGCTTCGAGATCCCCTCCATGCGGAAGAGCGGCACCGTCCCCGCCATGCACTCCTCCCGGTGTGCCCTGAGCAGCGTGCGCTCGAAACACACGCGCCGCACCGCCCGTCGTTTGTCGGTGTTGGCATCGGGTTGCCCGAAACGCGATGCCGCTTTTCGTTCCGCTGCGCGGTCACCACAAACGCCGCCTTACAGGCGCGGCGTTCGTGGTGCTGCAGGATGCCCTGCTGCTACTGGTTTTCCTTGCTCTGTCCCATGATTTCCTGCGCCGAGAAATTGATCCCGCAGGTCGGGAAGGAATTGCCGACGAAGAAGTTGTCGGACTGGTCGGGGTAGAAGTCTTCGCCTTCCTTGAAGTTCGGGTCCTCGACGATGGCCAGCGGCAGCTTCACCGACTGCGGCACGACGGCGCCTTCGAGTGCGGCAATCGCGGTCTTGATGGCGACGGCCACCTGCGCCGGGCCGGTGCCGGCGGACGAGCATTTCAGGCCGTCGGCGGCGTGCATCGAGCAGAACTTCCTGAAACCGTTCTCGGTCTCGCCGCCGAACGGCACGAAGGGATGCCCGGCGTCGATCATCGCCTGCACCACGCCGGTATCGCCGCCTTGTGCCGTGATACCGTCGAACTTCTTGTGCACGGCAATCGCGTCGGCGGTCGCCTTCTGCGCGGTCGGGTCGTCCCACTTGCCCAGCACCTCGACGACTTCCCAGTTCTTGCCGGTGGCCGCGAAGGTCTCGTGGATGCCGTTATGGCGATCGGTGTCGACCGAGGTCCCGGCGACGCCGCGCACCTCAAGGACCTTTCCGCCCTCCGGAAGATGCTTGGCGAGCCAGTTGGCCCACAGCACGCCGAGGCCTTTCTGGTCGACGTTGACGTTGATGGCGTCCTCGGTGTCGAGGATATTGTCGAATGCGACGAGGACTACGCCGGCATCCTTCGCGCGCTTGATGACTGGCGCGAAGGCAGTGGGGTTCTGGGCGTTGACGACGATCGCGTCGTAGCCGGAGTCGATGAAGTTGTTGATCGCCGAGATTTGCGCCGGCACATCCTCGCCGGTCGAAACCACCTTGAACTCCTTGAGCTTGGCGGCGACTTCAGGTTGCGCGGCGTAGGCCTTGGCAGTCTGAATCATCTGGATGCGCCAGGTATTGGCGATGTAGCCGTTGGCCAGGGCGATCCGGTACGGCCCTTCCTTTGCCGGGTACTTGAAGAATTTGGTGTCCGCCGACCACGGCACGAAGCATTCGGGCTCGGCTGCCGGTCCGCTGACGATTTCCGGCTCGGCAAAAGCGGTCGAACCGAGCATCGTGAAAAGAGTGGCGGCCGCGACGCCGCCGAAAAGCGACTTGATCATCTGGTTCCTCCCATGGATGTTCCCTGGTCACGCGAAGAAGCGCCAGGCGCTCCGGCTGATGGCACCGCGCCCCATGGTTCCTCCTCCTTTTTGTGGCGAGTCCCGCCGGAGCCGAGGGGGCGACTACGGGTTTACGCAGGGGCACGGTAGCGCTACCAAATCCGCGTGTAAAGACGATTCCGGCGGCTGTATCGAGGAGATCATGCTTTCGATCGATTGCCAGCGGCAGCCGGGCGGCACGTGCTTTCACGACGG
>JAJFMR010000170.1 GCA_020696915.1 Rhizobiaceae bacterium
TGTCTATTACGATCGTGACTCGGATCTCAATCTGATCAAGGGCAAGCGCGTCGCCATCATCGGCTACGGCAGCCAGGGCAGGGCGCATGCGCTTAACCTCAAGGAGTCAGGCGTCAAGGAGATCGCCATCGGCCTCAAGGCGGGCTCGGCGACCGCCAGGAAGGTCGAGTCGGACGGTCTGAAAGTCCTGTCGGTGGCCGAGGCCGCTGGCTGGGCGGACCTGATGATGATGGCGACGCCCGACGAACTGCAGGCCGACATCTACCGTGACGAGATCGCCCCCAACATCCGTGACGGCGCGGCAATCGCCTTTGCGCACGGCCTCAACGTTCATTTCGGGCTGATCGAGCCGAAGAACACGGTCGACGTGCTGATGGTCGCCCCGAAGGGGCCTGGACACACCGTTCGCGGCGAATACCAGAAGGGCGGCGGCGTGCCCTGCCTCGTCGCCGTCCATCAGGACGCTTCCGGAAACGCGCTCGACCTGGCGCTCTCCTATGCCTGCGGCGTCGGCGGCGGCCGCTCCGGCGTGATCGAGACGAATTTCAAGGAAGAGTGCGAGACCGACCTGTTCGGCGAACAGGTGGTGCTGTGCGGCGGACTCGTGGAACTGATCCGCGCCGGCTTCGAGACGCTGGTGGAAGCCGGCTATGCGCCCGAGATGGCCTATTTCGAGTGCCTGCACGAGGTCAAGCTGATCGTCGACCTGATCTACGAAGGCGGCATCGCCAACATGAACTACTCGATCTCGAACACGGCCGAATGGGGCGAGTACGTCTCCGGGCCGCGCATCATCACCGCCGATACCAAGGCCGAGATGAAGCGGATCCTGAACGACATCCAGACTGGCAAGTTCACGTCGGAATGGATGCAGGAGTACCGCTCGGGCCTGGCGCGGTTCAAGGGCATCCGGCGCATGAACGATTCGCACCAGATCGAGCAGGTCGGCGAGAAGCTGCGCGCCATGATGCCGTGGATCGCCAAGAACAAGCTCGTCGACAAGGCCAAGAACTGACGCCTCGTGCGGCCGAGGGTCTCTCGACCTGCCGCCGCTCTCATTCAAGGCGCCCCGCATGCCAGGCTTGCGGGGCCGCCTCCCACCGGCAGGCGCTCGCGCTGCCGGCCATCAGGTCGCCGGCTTCATGTCGCCAAGCACGGTCGGAATGAGTTCCGACACGGTGGGATGGATGGGCACCGCCCATTTGAGCTGCTGCCAGGGCAAGCCCGCGTTGATCGCATCGAGGATGCCGTGGATCGCCTCGTCGCCACTGGTGCCGAGGATCGCGGCGCCGAGGATCCGGCTCGTGTCCTGGTCGGCGACGATCTTCATGAAGCCCTGCGTCTCGCCCTTCTCGACGGCCCGGCCGACCCGCGTCATGGGCCGCGTTCCGACGAGAATCGCGGCTCCCGATTTGCGCGCCTCGGCTTCGCTCATCCCGACCCGACCAAGCGGCGGGTCGATGTAGAGCGCGTAGCCGGCGACCCTGTCGCTGACCCGCCGCTCCGCTTCATCGAGCAGATTGGCGGCGACGATCTCATAATCGTTGTAGGCGGTGTGCGTGAAGGCGCCGCGTCCGTTGCATTCTCCCATCGCCCATATGCCCTTGACCGACGTTGCCAGCCCGTCATCGACCTCGATGAAGCCGCGATCGTCGACTTTCACGCCGGCGCGGTCGAGCCCGAGATCGTCGGTGTTCGGTCGGCGCCCGACCGCCAGGAGAACATGCGTTCCCACGACGGCGCGCGGTTCCCGATCGCAGTGCAGGCCGATCTTCACACCGCTCCCGGAGCGTTCGAAGCTGATGCATTCGGCGTCGAGGCGGACCTCGATGCCCTCGCCTTCGAGAATGTCCTTGATCGCTGCCGAAATGTCATCGTCCTCGCGCGAGACCAGCCGCGGGCCTTTCTCCACGATCGTCACTCTAGACCCGAAGCGCCGGAACATCTGGCCGAACTCGAGCCCGACATAGCTGCCGCCGACGATGACGAGGTGCTCGGGCAGGTGATCCAGCGCCACCATGCCGCTGTTGGTTAGGTAGCGGACCGTATCGATGCCCGGCAGGTCCGGAACGACCGCGCGCCCCCCGACATTGACGAAGATCTTCGGCGCGGACAGGCGCAGCCCGTCCACCTCGACCTCTTTCGGGCCGGCGAAGCGCGCATGACCGCGGACGACCGTGCAGCCCTCCATTCCGTCAAGCCAGGCTTCCAGGCCCGTTCGTGCGTCGAAGGCTACCTTGGCCGCCCGATCCTGGACGCGGCCCATGTTCACGGCTATGCCGTCCGGCACGGTGATGCCGTAGTCGGCGGCGCGGCGGGCGAGGTGAACGGCATAGGCGCTCGCCACCATCGCCTTGGTCGGCATGCAGCCGGTGTTGACGCACGTCCCGCCGAACAAAGCGCGCTCGATCAGCGCGACCTTCATGCCGGCGCCGGCGAGGCGGCCGGCAAGCGGGGGCCCGGCCTGGCCGGCGCCGATTATGATCGCGTCGAAGGCGTGGGTCATGCGAGGCTCCATACGACGAGAAACGCGCCGGCGACCGCGACGACATCCTCGAAGAGGGCGGCCGGCAGATCGCGTCCGAACATACCGGCAAGGCTCTGGCGCGCCGCGGCCCCGCCATAGGTGCCGACGATGGCGCCGATCACCCCAGCGACGGCGCCGCCGAAGAGCAAGTCGCTGGCCGCACCCAGCGTAGCTCCGCCGAGCCCGCCGGTGAGAATTCGCGCACCAAACTGTTGCGGCACCTTCCGGCTCGGCGTCGAGGGCAACTGGTCCGCGACCAGTTCGACCATCGCGAGAGCGGTGAGTATCCAAGGGGTCCAGGCGTAGCCCATGAAGGCCAAAAAGCTGTCGGTGACGTCGATCCAGCCGAGATATGCTGCCCAACTGGCGGCCGCCGGCGCCGTCATCGCACGGAGCCCGGCGACGATGCCGAGCAGCCCTGAAAGGACGAGAAGCATAGCGAGGTCCCCTTCGGCGGCTGCACGTCCCTGCCAGTTACGTTGATATCATGCATCTCGCGATGCGAAAACGCGGCGGGAGGGCCCAAGAGACCCGCGCCTCGCCGGGTCTCAGCTCAAGCGACGCGGGAGGGAGCCTCGAGGGCGCGATTCAGCCGTAGTGCCAGTGCGGCTTGGGTTCCTTGCCGGAGAAGCTCACGCCGCAGCGATCCTTTCTGCGCCAGCGCAGACGGGATCGGTAGGCGATGCCGTCGATCGGCACATAAAGGAGAAAATCGACAGGCACGGGAGCCTCCACGGGCACGATCAGTTCGGCGCCCTCGGCATTCATGTTGCGGACGGCGCAGCCGATTTCCGAATTGTCGACGCCGGTCAGGATGCTGGCGCGCTTGAGCACGCGAGAGCGGCGCTCTCGAGGCTGCTGCCATTCCGGAGCGTCCTGCCGGGCAGACTCGGTCTCCTCGAGCCCGCCGGCTGGCGCCTTTTCTTCAGAATTCATGCTCATCGACACCGATGATCGGCATTGCGCCGACCGTCCGCTTCGGATGGATCTGGCGGAAACGCCCTTGCAACGTAACGCCGGCCTCTCACCCGTAGGGCGACCGGCACCGTCGCCGCGGGCCGTTATAGGGCTGATAGGAATTGTCCGCTTCCCTGTAGCTCCGCCAGCGGTCGTAGCACCAGGCGACGTGGTCGGCCGACAGCGCGTATGTTCTGTAGACCCGACGCGAGGTCCCGTACCGGTAAGGATCATAATAGCCGTAGGCGGGCAGGCCGAACGAGAACAGCAGGCCCGTGGAATAGCCCGGCCACCAGTTGTCCCAGTAATCGTCGTAATCGTAGTCCCGGCCGTACCACCGCCTGCCGGACCAGTTCCGGTATCGCGCCCCGCTTCTAGCCGCCAGGTTTCTTCCCGCCAGGCTCCTTCCTGCCAGGCGCCTTCCTGCCAAGCCCCTGCCGGCCCAGCCGCCGCGCGCCCCACGCATGATGCGTCTCGATTGGACCTGGATGACTTCCGGCGACGACGACCCTGCGTTTGCCACCGCCGTGGGGGTCGCCAGGTAGCCGGACGGACCTGCCGCGGCAGGCCCACATGTTGCAGTGGCGGCCAGGCCGATGGCGATCAGCCCGTACCGCAGATACGAAGGAAACTGCGGTTTCATCTGGATCTCCCGATCAAATGTCCGGCCCCGCTCCGCGAACGGAACACGGGATTTCAACCGCCGAACGAAGTTTGGACTTTAGCACAAGGTAAACAAGCGTGAAAGGACGCCAGAGTAAGCAAGGGGTAAGCAAGGGGTAAGCGGGGCGGTAAGCGACTGTTAGCCCGTAACATACTCCGACGCCCCGCCGGCCGAAGCCTTGTCAATGCCAGCGCCAGCAGGCATTGCTCGGTCATGTCGCTTCGCCTCGCCACGTTCAATGTCGAGAACCTGATGAACAGGTTCGATTTTTCGGGCTATCGAAACGAGCTTCTGAGGGACCGGACGCTGTCGCTGTTCCAGATCGGCAGCGAAGCGGAATACCGGCAGCTGGAGCAGGCGCGCGCCATCGCGCATGCCGACGACACGCGCCAGCTGACCGCTCTCGCCATCGCGGCGACCCGCGCCGACATCATCTGCCTGCAGGAGGTGGACAACATCGAGGCGCTCAAGGCCTTCGAATACGCGTATCTGTTCAAGATGGTGGGCCAGGGCTACCGCCAGAAATACACGACGACCGGCAACGATACGCGCGGCATCGACGTCGCGGTGATGTTCCGGCCTGAAACCGTCCACGGCCAGCCGATCGAGTTCGTCGCCATGACCAGCCACGCGCACCTCACCTATCAGGATCTCGGCCTGCACACGCCCGAGCTTCAGGCGCTCGGCAACGAGCCCCACGAGCGGATCTTCCGCCGTGACTGCCTGGAACTCGACGTGACCATCGCCGGCCGGCCGCTGACCATCTTTGCACTGCATCTGAAGTCGATGGGCAGCCCGCGCAATGGCCTCGACGGCCGCCAGGCCACGATGCCGATCCGTATCGCCGAGGCACGCGCGGTGCGCAGGATCATCGAGGAGCGGTTCGTCGGCGGTCACGGCGCCACGGACTGGGTGATCTGCGGCGATCTCAACGATTACCGGCAGCGGGTCAGGATCGACGGCGATGCCCATGCCGGCTTCGCCTTCGAGGTTGTGGACGAAGAACATTCCTGTGTCGACGTGCTCCTGGCCGGCGGCTTTTGCGAGAACATCGTCGAGCGGCGGCCCGAGCTCGACCGCTGGACGCTCTACCACACGCGCGGGCCGCAGGAGCGGCATCTGTGCCAGCTCGACTACCTGCTGCTGTCGCCGGCGCTGGCCCGCGCGAACGCCAGGGCCGTTCCCGACATCGTGCGGGGCGGCCAGCCGTGGCGGACGATCTTTCCGCCCGGCCAGGAAGTGGAACGCTATCCGCGCACCGGCTGGGACCGGCCGAAAGCCTCCGATCACTGCCCGGTGGCGGTGACGCTGGATCTCGTCTGACGGCTCCCGCGTGAGCTTCGATATCCGTCCAGGTGTCGTGCTTCCGGTCGATGAGATCGAGGTGACGCTGGAGTCCGAACCTCACCCGCTGGAAACCGGAAAGGCCGCCGAGATCGCCGCCAACTGGACGCGCGAAAGCGCCGCCAAGCCGGCGCTTTTCGACGGCACCGTCGTGCTCTTGTCCGAGCTCTGCTGGCGCGACGCCAGGCTGATCGGGCGGTGTCACGCCGTTCGCTACGCCACCTTCCTCTACTGGCGCAGCAACCGGCAAATCGAAGGGGCAGGACACGCCTTCGCCCACGCCATGCTGGTGGCTGCCGACAATGCGCTGGTGGCGATCCGCATGTCTGCGGGAACCCTGAATGCAGGCCGCGTCTATTTCGCGGCGGGTTCCTTCGAGCCGGAGGATTTTCCCGGCGGCCGCGTCGACCTCCATCGCAACATGGCGCGGGAGGTGCTCGAGGAAACCGGCATCGACATCGGCGGATCGAGGCGCGGCCGGCGCCACCACGTTCTCGCAACGGCCGAGGGAACGGTGATCTTTCGACGCTATCACCTCGACGCCGGCGCCGAGGAGATAGCCGGCAGGATCATGCGCTTCGTCGGCACCCAGGCGGCGCCTGAGATCGACGCGGCGGTCGTCATCCGCGGCAGCGACGATCTTCCCGCCGGGCTGATGCCGCACATGCGGCCGCTGATCGACTGGCATTTCTCGGGCGGCGATGCCTGAACCGCCGGTCTCACTCGTGGCGCAGAGCTTCGATGGGATCGAGGCGGGCGCCGCGCAGTGCGGGAAAGAATCCGAAGCCCATGCCGATCAGCGCCGAGAAACCGACGGCCAGGCCGATGATGGCGAGGGACGGGGCAAACGGGATGTCGAGCGCCATGGCCGCCGCACCGGCGATCCCTAGCCCCAGCGCAATGCCGATCAGCCCGCCGAGCAGCGAGAG
>JAJFMR010000171.1 GCA_020696915.1 Rhizobiaceae bacterium
GCAGCCTGTATTGAGCGGCGACTGTGCGATAGAAGGCTTCGAGGAAAGGCTGGTCATGCCTCCACCCACCCGGAAAACGCCCGCCATGAAGCAATCCCTGCCCCAGTCCACGCGCCGGCTGCCGGTGCCCTTATGAGCATCTCGGATGCCTACGAGACCTTCGACGCGGTCGGGCAGGCGGCGCTCGTGGCGCGCGGCGACGTCACGCCGGACGAACTGCTCGATGAGGCGCTGCGGCGCGTGGAAGCCCTGCAGCCCTCGCTCAACGCGGTCACCATGCTGCGCGAGAACGTCGCCCGGCGCCTTATCGCCGAGGGTCTCCCGGCTGGGCCGCTCAGGGGCGTGCCGTTTCTCCTGAAAGATCTCGGCGCCGAGGCGGTCGACTTCCCGTCCAACAACGGCTCCAGGCTTTTCGCCGGCACCACCTACGCGGTGGATTCGGCGATCTACGCCAGGCTGAAAGCCGCCGGCCTCGTGACTTTCGGGCGCACCGCGTCGCCCGAAGGCGGCATCGGACCCGTCACCGAAGCGGCCGTCTATGGCGCGCCGACCCGCAATCCTTGGAACCTGGAGCGCACGCCGGGCGGCTCGTCCGGCGGCGCGGCAGCCGCCGTGGCCGCCGGCATCGTCCCCGCGGCGCATGGTTCGGATGGCGGGGGTTCCGTCCGCATCCCGGCGTCCTCCAGCGGCCTCTACGGCTTCAAGCCGACCCGGGCCCGCCTTCCCGACGGACCCTATGCCGGGGAAGGCTGGGCCGGCATGGCGATCGACGGCTTTCTGACCCGCTCGGTAAGGGACACGGCGGTGCTACTCGACGCCACGCAGGGTCCCGACCTTGGCGCGCCCTACGCGGCGCCGCCGCTCCAAGGCACGTTCCTCAACGCCTGCGGCCAGGCCGCGCCGAGGCTGCGCATCGCCTTTTCGCGGACGTCGCTGACCGGCGATCCGATACATCCGGAATGCATGGCCGCGGTGGACGATGCCGCGCGCCTGCTTGCGGGTCTCGGCAACGATGTCGAGGAGGCGCTGCCGTCGGCCGACACGAAGGGCATGATGGCCGCCTGGACGAAAATCGTCGCCTGCGGCACGGCGTTGTCGGTTGCGACGGCCATCCACAGACGCGGCCGCGAGTTCTCCCCTGACGAGCTGGAGGGCATCTCGAAGGCCGCGATCGCCTATGCCCGGACGATCAGCGGCAGCGACTATCTCGCCGCCGTCGGCAAGATTCACGCCTACGGGAGGGAAATGGCCGCCTTCTTCGAGCGCTACGACATCCTGCTGACTGCGACGCTTGCCGAGCCGCCGGCGCCGATCGGCCGCTTCGATCACCGGAACGACGACTATCTGGATTACCGGCTGGGGCCGGGACGGGTATTTGCCTATTCGCCGTTCACCGCCGCCTTCAATGCATCCGGGCAGCCGGCCGCCTCGCTGCCGCTCTACTGGACGGCTGACGGACTGCCGGTCGGCATCCATCTCGCTGCCGGGTTTGGCCGTGACGAGCTGCTGATGAGCCTGTCGGCGCGGATCGAGGAGGCGCGCCCCTGGTTCGGGCGGCGGCCGCCGCTCCGCTACGAGACGCTGTCGCGGCGATAGATGAGGCGGCCGCCGCAGATCGTCGCGACCACGTCGAGGCCGTCGATTTCGGACGGAGCAACCGCTTCGACGTCGCCCGAGAGCACCACGATATCGGCAAGGGCTTCCGGCCTCAGCACGCCTTTCCGCTCTTCGGCGAATTCGGCATAGGCGCCGTCCGCGGTGAACGCGGCAAGGGCGTCGGCGAGGCTCTGCCGTTCGTCCGGCGCGCCCTCGAAGAGGGGCGGCCGCGTCATGGCGGTCCTGATGCCGGTGAGGGGATCGAGCGGGGCGATGGGCCAGTCGCTCGAGAAGGCCATGCGTGCGCCGGCGTTGCGCAAGGTCTGCCACGCATAGGCTGTCATCAGCCGCCGGCGGCCGAGCATCGAGGCGATCGGTTCGATCGGGTAGGCGCCGCCCGGCGCATGCGTCGGCTGCATCGAGGCGATGACGCCAAGCTCGGCGAAACGCGGCAGGTCGGCTGGATCGAGCGCCTCGATATGCTCGATCCGGTGCCTGGTGTCGCGGATGCCGTGCCGCCGGCGCGCCGCCTGATAGCCGTCGAGCGTCCGGCGCACGGCGGCGTCGCCGATCGCATGGACGGCAAGCTGGAAACCGAGCCGCTCCGCCTCGATGCAGACGGCGTCGAACTCGTCGGTCTCGAAGAATGCCGAACCGCGGAAGCCCGGCCTGTCCGAATAGTCGGCAAGCATGAATGCGGTCGCCGATTCGATCACCCCGTCCATGAAGAGCTTGACGAAGTCCACCCGCAGACGGTCGGAGTTCCAGCGCTCCCGAAGCTCGGCTGCTTCGGCGAAGCGGCGGAGCTCCATTCCCGGCAGAACGCGGAAGGGGAACCTGCAGCGCACGGGCAGGCCCTCGGCGGCGTCGATCTCGCCGAGCAGCTCCAGCTGGTAGGCATTGCCGTCCATGTTGTGGATGCTGGTGATGCCGAGCGACGCCGCATGGCCGAGCCCGCGCCGCAGCGTGTCGCGATCGACGGCGCGCTGGGCGGCGGCTGGCGGCGTCTCCGGCTCACGGCCGAGCAGGCCGAGCATCTCGCGGCCGCCGGTCGGCGCCAGGGCGAACACCGGCGCAAAACTTTCGAACTCGCGCAGTTCGCCGGCGGCCAGTCCATCGGCGCCCATCACCACTTCGCTTCCGGGCGGCGTCGTGCGCCCGTTCAGGAGGCCGGCCGCGCGCAAGGCCGCCGTGTTCGCCCACATCGTGTGATGGTCGCTCGCAAAGAGTGCCAGTGGGCGGTCGGGCAGGATGCGGTCGAGCAATTCTCTGGTGATCGGCTCCCCGAACATCGAATAGGCCGCCTGCTGCACGAGCAGGATCGGGGCGGCCGGCTCGGCTCCGGCACGCCTGCGGATGGCCTCGGCGATGCTGTCGAGGCCCTCAAGACCTGCCATGGAGAGGCTGTCGAGTTCCGCGCCGCCGATGAACAGATGAATGTGGCTCTCGATGAAGCCCGGCAGCACCGACCCGCCTGCCGCGTCGATCACCAGCGTGGCGGGGCCGCCAAGGCGGGCGATGTCGGCCCGCTCGCCCACCGCCAGGATGCTGCCGCCGGCCACTGCGACCGCGTCGGCCCGCTTCCGTTGGGGGTCCATGGTGAGAACCCGGCCGTTCTCGATGATCATGTCTGCCGTTTTCGTCATCGTCGCTCAGGCTCCGCAGTCTTTCATAGCGAGCCGCCTTGCCGGATCAAGACATGACCTGCAGCGGACTGCGCCGACATAAGGGCAGAACCTCGTTCTGCCGTGATAGCCTGTTGTTTTCCCATCGAATTCGAAAGCGATTCCACTTCATGGTTCGATGCTGTAGGAATCGCGAGGCGGCGCGCGACGCCGCCGTCGCAGCTTGAACGGAGCATGCCGGGCCTCCCATGGCAGAGGACAAGAGCGTCGCCGTAGAAGCAAGGGGCATCACCAAGTCGTTCGGGCAAGGTGTGGCGGCGCTCCGCGCCCTCGACAATGTCTCGGTGCTGGTTCGCGAGAACGAATTCTTTACGCTGCTTGGGCCGTCGGGCTGCGGAAAGACGACGCTGCTTCGCCTCATTGCCGGCTTCGAATTTCCGACCTATGGCGCCATCCTCCTGCATGGCCAGGACATTGCCCGGCTGCCGCCGTTCAGGCGCCCCGTCAACACCGTATTCCAGAGTTACGCGCTGTTTCCGCATCTCACCGTTGCGCAGAACGTCGCCTTCGGCCTCCAGATGCTCGGCCGTCCAAGAGCCGAAACGGCCGCGCGCGTCACCGCCATGCTGCGGCTGGTGCAGATGGAGACACTGGCCAATCGCCGCACCGACCAGATATCGGGCGGCCAGGCGCAGCGCGTCGCCCTCGCCCGTGCGCTGGCCCCCGCCCCCAAGGTGCTGCTGCTCGACGAGCCGCTTTCGGCGCTCGACTACAAGCTGCGCAAGGAGATGCAGATCGAGCTCAAGCGGATGCAGAACGAAACCGGCGTCACCTTCATCTTCGTCACCCATGACCAGGAGGAGGCGCTGACGATGTCCGACCGGCTTGCTGTCATGTCGGCGGGGCGCATCCTGCAGGTCGGCACGCCCAGGGAAATCTACGAGCACCCGGCAGACCGCTTCGTCGCGAATTTCATAGGTGAAACCAATTTCCTGCAGGGCGAGATACAGGCTTCCGGGGAGGGAAGCGCCGAGGTCAGGCTGGATCTCGGCGTGACGCTGAAGGCAACGCTGCCGCGGGGCGGCCTGCCGCGCGGGCGGACGACGGTGGTTGTCCGGCCGGAGCACGCGGTGCTCGGCCCGGCCGGAGCCGATACCGGACTGTCCGGCATTCTCGAAAACATCGTTTATTCGGGCGTCGACACGCAATTTCACGTGCGGCTCGCCTCCGGCGGACTTTTTCTGGTCCGTGCCCAGAACAGCCACGGCGCGCCGGCCCAACTGCCGGGCGAGCCTGTCGTCGTCACCATCCAGGACGGCGCAGCCCAGGTGGTCGGCGACTGATGGAACCGAGCGCGATTCCGGCTCTCGAGGCTGCGGTCGATGCGCCGCGTGTCGCAGAACACGCGGCCCGGCGCGATCTGACCGGCCGCTGGCTGCTGTCGGCGCCGGCGATGATCATCATCTTTTTCGCGGCGATCGGGCCGCTGTTCGTCATGCTCGCCTATTCGTTCATGGCCAAGGGCGACTATGGCGACGTGAAGCTCGGAGAGTTTTCGCTGGACGGCTGGTTCTCGGTGTTCCTGCAGCGCGACATCTTCGACGACACGGTCACTCTCGCCGACGCGCACCTTTCCATCTTCTGGCGCTCGCTCAAACTGTCGCTCGTCACGACACTGGTCACGCTCATCCTCGGCTTCCCGACCGCCTATTTCATAGCGACGCGGCCGCTTCGATCGCGGGACGTCTGGCTTTTCCTGATCACCATTCCGTTCTGGACCAATCTGCTCATCCGCACCTTCGCCATGCAGCAGGTCATCCGCAACGAAGGCATTCTCAATTCCCTGCTGATCGCGACGGGGATCATCGATCAGCCGCTGCAGATCATGTTCACCGACACCGCCATCCTGCTCGGGATGGTCTATGTCTATCTGCCGCTGATGGTGCTGCCGCTCTACGCCAGCATGGAAAAGCTCGACTTCCGCCTGGTCGAGGCAGGCTATGACCTTTACGCCGGCCGTCTCGGCGTGCTGCGGCGCATCATCATTCCTCTGGTGAGACCCGGCATCGTCGCCGGGTCGATCCTGGTCTTCATCCCCTCGCTCGGCGCCTACGTCATTCCGCGCGTCCTCGGCGGCGGCAAGACCATGATGCTCGGCAACCTCATCGAGCTGCAGTTCGGCGGCGGACGCAACTGGCCGCTTGGCGCCGCCATCTCCATCACGCTGATGATCCTGGTGATGGTCGCGCTGCTGTTTTATGTCCGCAACGCATCCCGCCTGGGAGCGCAGCATGGCTAGGCGCTTCGACGTCCGCGCGCAGTCCGGCTTCGCTACGGTGGCGCTGTTCACCTTCTTCCTGCTCTACCTGCCGGTCGCGGTGCTCGTCGCCTATGCATTCAACGCCAGCGAATCGATGACCGCCTGGGGCGGCGTGTCGCTGCGCTGGTTCGCGGCCGCCTGGCAGAACGACGCCGTGCAGGGTGCCGCCTGGCGCTCCTTCGTGATCGCCGCCAGCGCCGCGACCATCGCAACGATCGCGGCCACCATGGCGGCGATCGCCACCACCCGCACGCCGCCCTACCGGGGCTTGTCCTTCAAATATGCCTTCATCAACCAGCCGCTGATGGTGCCGGAGATCGTAACCGCCGTGGCGTTGCTGATCGTCTTCTCGCGCATCAAGGTGTGGACCGGCTATTCCGGATTGGGCTACCTGATCGCCGCGCACGCGGCGTTCTGCATACCCTTCGCCTACCTGCCGATCCGGGCGCGGCTGGAGAGCATGGACCTGACGCTGGAAAGCGCGGCCGCCGACCTTTACGCGACACCCTGGCTGGCGTTCAGGCGCGTGACGCTGCCGTTGCTTCAGCCGGGAATCGTCGCAGGCTATATGCTGGCCTTCGTGATCTCGCTGGACGACGTGGTGATTACCGAATTCGTCAAGTCGGGCGGACAGGATACGCTGCCGACCTACATGCTGGGGCAGATCCGCCGATCGGTCACGCCGGAGATCAATGCCATCGCTACGGCGTTTCTGGCCCTGTCGGTCGTGCTCGTCACGGTGTTCTTTTTCATCAATCGCCGAAGAACTGAACCACAACCAGCCTATGGAGACAAAGCATGAAATGGAAAACGGCGGTCGCGACGGCGACCATGGCGATCCTGGGATTGGCCGGCGGCGCCGCTGCCGAGGGTGAGCCGGTTTCGACATCGTCGTGCCCTCGGCCAATTACGTGCCGATCTGGGTGAAGGAAGGCCTGCTGCTCGAGGCACGGCCGGATCAGATGGAAAATTTCAAGAACGTCGATCCGCGCTGGGTGGACGTGCCGTGGGATCCGGGGCGCCGCTACACCGTGCCGTGGCTGTGGGGCGTCTCCGGCATCGGCGTCAACACCAAGGTCTATGACGGCGACATCAACACTTCGGCCATCTGGCTCGACCCACCGGCCGAACTCGTCGGCAAGATCAATGTCGAGCCGGAAATGAACGACGTGCTCTTCGCCACCATCAGGTATTTCGGCGGCAGCTGGTGCACCGAGGACAAGGAACTGCTGAAGAAGGTGCGCGACAAGCTGGTCGAGGCCAAGCCGAAATGGCTGGCCATGGACTACAGCGTGACCGAGAGGCTGCCGGCCGGCGACTTCGCCGCCGTGTACTACTGGAACGGCGCGATCATGCGGTCGCGGCTGGCCAATCCGGACATCAAGTTCGGCTATCCGAAGGAAGGCTATCCGATCTTCATGGACAGCGTTGCGATCCTCAAGGACGCCAGGAACGTCGAGAACGCGAAACTGTTCATGAACTTCATCATGGATCCCGAAAATGCGGCAATGATCTCGGCCTTCGCCAAATACGCCAACGGCATCAAGGGGTCGGATGAGTTCATGCCTGCGGAAATGAAGGATGCGCCGGAACTGGTCATTCCCGCGGAGTATGAGAAAGCCGGCGAGTTCCTGGCAGGCTGTTCGCCGGACGTGGTGGACCTCTACTCGCGCATCTGGACCGACGTGAACAAATGACGCGCGCGAGGGCGGGACTGCCGCGCCGCCATCCGTCATGACCGATCCGACGGCGCTCGACGCACTGGAGCTGTCCGCGGCGCTTGCCGCCCGGCAGCTTTCGTGCGTCGAAGCGATGACCGCCTTCCTCGACCGGATCGAGCGGATCAACCCATATGTAAATGCCATCGTCTCGCTGCGTCCGCGCGACGACCTGCTCGCCGAAGCCCGGGCCGCCGATCAGGGGCCGAGACGCGGCTGGCTGCACGGCATGCCTCTCGCCATCAAGGATCTGGTCGAGACAGCCGGGATCCGGACGACGCACGGCTCGCCCATCTATGCCGACCATGTGCCCGAGGCGGACGACCTGCTGGCCGCCCGTATCCGCGCCGCCGGAGCGATCCTCATCGGCAAGACCAACACGCCCGAGTTCGGGCTCGGGTCGCACACCTACAATCCCGTGCACGGCCTCACCCGCAACCCTTACGATCATTCGAAGACCGCCGGGGGATCGAGCGGCGGCGCGACGGCGGCATTGGCGGCCCGGCTCCTGCCGGTCGCCGACGGATCCGACACGATGGGATCGCTGCGCAACCCGGCCGCCTGGTGCAACGTCTA
>JAJFMR010000172.1 GCA_020696915.1 Rhizobiaceae bacterium
TCCCGGGGAGCTCGGCATGACGCCGCGGGCGAGTGCCAGCAGATATTTGTTGTATTCGGTGAAGAGGACCCGCAGCGCATCCGGATTGGACATCCAGCCGCCGCCGTCGAGGCTGGTGTTGACCACCGGATAGGGGTCGAGTTCTTCGGCGCCGATCAGCCGCCGCATCTCCAGCAGGCTGCGCGGCATGTGGTAGTTGTTGGTGACCAGGATGACGCGCCCATAGTCGTGGTCGCGAATCCATTTGGCGCTTTCCTCGGCGTTGCCGACCGTGTCGAGGGCGACGTGGTCGATGTCGACACAGCACGAGAAAAGGTGGCGGTCGCCGCCGGTCGCCGCCCTCAGATCGTCGACACCGGCGGCCGGATTGACGCCGCTGATCAGCAGCCGCTTGCCCTTGCCGGACTGCAGAAGGCCGAGCGCGGCATCGATGCGCGACTGCCCGCCGGTCAAGACGATGATGGCGTCGGCGCCGCGCGGCTCGACCGGCGGCTTCAGCTCGGTGACATGGGTTGCGAAAAGGGCAGCACTCCCAGAAGGACGGCTCTCATTCCCGCCGCAGTGCCCGGCCCAAGGCGTCCGGCGGCGTCGCCAGCCGCCGATCCAGCCGGCGCTTCCGCAGACTCGGGTCCGTTCATGGCGGGTCTCATACACCCAAATTGCGGCATTCTCTTGATGGAAAGCAAGGGGGCGCCGACCGGCCCATTCCCGCCATCAGCCCGGGTCATGGTGCCGGACCTCGATGTCGGCCAGCCAGGCCACGACGGTGAGATGCGAGGTCGCCGCGGTCAGCGCCCCGATCACCAGGACGATCAGCGCCACGCCTGCGTAGCCGCTGGCGCCGATCGAAAAATTCCCGAACAGGGCGGTCGCCTGGTCGGCCTCGGGCGTGGCGAGGTTCTCGGCCGACCAGATGGCGAAGCCGATGAAGACGACGATCGCCGCGAGCCCGCCGGCCGCCGCTCCCTTCATGCCGGTGTAAAGAAAATGACGGCGGAACTCGGCGGCGATGTAGCCGGCCTCGGCGCCCACGAAATGCAGCACCTCGATGATGTGGCCGTTGCCGGACATGGCGCCGCGCGTCGCAAAGACCACCGACAGCACGGTGGCCGCCAGCATGAGGGCCAGGACCGCGATGCCGATGGTGACCGTCGTCCGGGCCATGGTCACCAGCCGGTCGACCCAGGTGCGATGGTCGTCGAGCGAGGCTTCCGGCGCCGCTTCGGCGACCGCGGCACGAAGCGCGGCGAAATCCGGCGGGCCGCTCTCGTCGATGGTGACGATGATCAGTCTCGGCACCGGCAGGTCGTCGATGTTCAGCCCGGTTCCCAGCCAGGGTTCCAGCAGCCGCGCCGTCGCCTCACGGCTGACGATTCTCACCTTGGTGACGCCGGGAAAATTCGCGGCGACCGCCGCGGCACCCTCCAGTGCCGCCTCCATGTCCAATCCGTCGGCCGGCCTGATCTGGATCGTCGCCTCCCGGGAGATCTGGTTCTCCCATATCGACGCCGTGTCGCGCACCAGGGTGACGGCGCCGAGCGTCAGGCAGGACAGGAACGTCATGATGGCGATCACCAGCACCAGGGCGCTCCCGGCGACGTTCTGGGGCGGCACGATCGGCGGGGCGCGGCGCCGGGCCCGGGCCGGGGACGCGGCCGAACGCACGTCGCGGCCGTCCGCTTCGACGTCAGTCATAGACTTCGAGCCTCCCGCCATTCAGGATCATGCGGCGCGCATCGACCTGATCCATCAGGCCGAGGTCGTGCGTGGCGATGACCACCGCGGTGCCCAGGCGGTTGAGCTCGATGAACAGTCTGAGCAGCCGCCTGGCAAGCGGCGGATCGACGTTTCCGGTCGGCTCGTCGGCCAGCAGGATCTCGGGCTGCTCGATGAGCGCCCTGGCGATCGCCGCGCGCTGCTTCTCGCCGCCGGACAGCACCGGCGGGAGCACATGCATCCGCTCGCCGAGCCCGACCCATTTCAGGAGCTCGGTCACGTCGCCGCGATAGGCCGCTTCGTCGCGGCCGCGCACGCGCAGCGGCAGCCCCACGTTCTCGTAGGTCGTCATGTGATCGAGCAGGCGAAAATCCTGGAAGACCACGCCGATGCGGCGCCTGAGATGCGGCAGCTCGGAACGGGTGATGCGCGCGCGATCCTTGCCGAACACGGAGATCAGGCCGCGGGTCGGCCGCAGCGACAGGAAAAGCAGCCTGAGCAGCGTCGTCTTGCCCGCCCCGGACGGGCCGCTCAGGAACTGGAACGACCGCTCGGGGATCTGGAAGGAGATGTCGCGCAGAATCTCCGGACCCATTCCGTAGCGGAGGCCGACGTTTTCGAAGCGGATCAAGTTCTGCGACCTCGACTGCCCTGGCGCCCCGGATTTCCCGAACGACCATCGCCCCGCATGGTTAACGGACGGTTAATTCCGGCGGGCACGTAAGGTGGAGTTAACCATTTGGGCCTACCCCGGACTGTACGGGTCGAGAGGACGCGCCGTGGAAATGACGGACCGGCAGAAGCCACACGATATTTCCGGCGAAAGCATGGCCAGCCGCCGGGAAAGCGTTGACACGGACCGGGCTGGGCGGGTCGAAGCCATCGATGTCATCGATGCCGAATACGAGACCGTTGAAGCCGATCCGGGCCGCGGTTCGCGGGAACCGGGCCTGATCGCCACCGCTTCTGTCCCTGTTTCGGGGATGGACACGCTGCGCGCGACAAGCGCGCCGCCGCCCAGACCGCGTGAGCGCGGCGGCCCGCTGTTCTGGGCGACCGGAGTGGTGATCGCGGTCGCGGCCTTCTGGACGTCGGGCGGCCATGCGCTGGTCCGCAGCGCATCCGTTTTCAGCGAAAGCGGCACTGTCCGCGGGCTCGCCATCACCGGCGTCACGTCGCGGATCGACGCCTCGGGAGACCGGCCCGTGCTCCTCGTCGACGGCGCGGCGAAAAACGACGGCGCCGCGACCGAGGCGTTGCCGCCGCTCGACATCGCGGTGACCGGCAATGACGGCCGCATCACAAGCTACAGGCTGGGGACATCGGGCCGGGCGATCGCACCGGGCGAAAGATTCGCCTTTTCCAGCAGGCTCGACGTGCATAAGAACGGCGTCAGCACCGTCACGGTCACATTCGGACAATAGGAAGACCGCAAAAAATGCCAGTCGTCAGGGGCAAGGACATAGAGGTCCTGTTCTCCGCATCCGCCATTGCACGCAGGAACCTGGAGCTGGCCAAGGAGATCGCGGCGCGCGACTACCACGACCTGCTGGTCGTCTCGGTGCTCAAGGGGTCGTTCATCTTCGCCGCGGACCTCATCCGCGCCATGCACGACGCCGGCCTGTCGCCCGAGGTCGAGTTCATCTTCATATCGAGCTACGGGGCAGGCACGGCGAGCGGCGACGTGAAGGTGCTGCGCGACATCGACAACGAAGTCGGCGGCCGCGACGTGCTGCTCATCGACGACATACTGGAATCGGGCAAGACCTTGAAATTCACCCGCGAGCTGATGCTGTCGCGCGGTGCCAGGAGCGTCTCCATAGCTGTGTTGCTCGACAAGCGCATGCGTCGCCAGACGACGCTCAACGCCGACTATGTCGGCTTCGACTGTCCCGATTTCTTCGTCGTCGGCTATGGCATGGACGTGGCGCACGCCTTCCGCGAACTGCCCTTCGTCGGCCTCGTCAGGGGCGACACGCCGGGGACAGCACGGCGCTGAGGAGAGGGCGGGCCATCGGATACGGAGATGGGGGTGGAAGGCAGACCAAGCGCTCTGTAGCGATGGGGATGTCGCGGCGAAATCCTGCCGCAGCAGTCACATGGCTCAGAGGCATCCTCCCTCCGCCCAACGCTCCAGCGTCTGCTTGAACGGGAGCCCGTAGGGGTGCTCGAGGCGCCGTACCATCTTTTCGGCGCCGACATAGGTCTTGGCCTGCGTGCACAGCCGCTCCTTGGTCCATTGATGGCAGGTGCCGCAGTTCTTCTTCTCCCAGATGCCGGGGTCGAGCCCCTCGATGGGCGGAAAGATCGGCGAGCCGACGATCAGTTCCTCGATCGACTTCCCCTCAAGCGCCGGGTCGGCGATATCGAGCGGCTTGTTGAAAATTACCGGCTCGCCGGCCGCCGGCGGCGGGGGTTCGTCGGCCGGCGAGATCTGCAGCTGGCCGGTTAGGCTAGGGGCTGGTGCCGTGGCCTGCGCGAGAAGCAAGCCGCCTCGCGCGTGGAGCGCCTGGTAAACCGGCTCGATATCCGCCTCGTCTGCCGGTGCGCCGGCTGCCAGGAGGACAAGGGCAAGTCCGGCGAAGGAAGCTGCAAGTAAAGACCTGCTCACCGGTCTCTCTCGTCAGTCGTCGGACGGCAGGGCGAAGCGCGGCGCCGGATAGCTCCCGTCATCCGCCGCTCGCACGAAATTCGATGCGCCGGTTACGGCTCTTGTTCTCGCGCGTGTCGTTCGCCGCCACCGGCATTTTCTCCCCGTACCCCACGGTCCGCAGCCGGTCCTGCTCGACGCCCTTCCAGGTCAGGAACTCGGCGACCGCGCCTGCGCGCTTTTCGGAAAGCAGCTGGTTGGCGGAGTCCGAGCCGTCGGCGTCGGTGTGGCCGGCGATTTCGACGTTCAGGTCCGGGCACCGCTTGACGATGTCGATCACCGTATCCAGCAGCGGCTCGCTGTCGCTGCGCAGTTCGGCGCTGGCGGTGCGGAAGTAGATGGCCGGGGTGCTCGACAGTGTGTCGAAGCGGGTCACGCATTCGTCGCGGGTCAGATTGCCGCTGCTTTCGAGCGCTGCCGTCTCGGGTTTCGCCACCGCGGCAACCACGCCGCCGGGATCGCCGGCGGCCCTGTCGAACACGAAGTCGAAGGAAACGGAGGTGCTCGGCGTGATGGTGATGTTGCCGACTGCCTGCTCGAGCTTGCCGATGTTCTCGGCAAGGCCGAAATCCGCAACGGCGATGATGATCGGCGCGGCCGAGGCGACCGACACGGTATCGTCGTCGATCAGCGTCACCACCACCGGCGACCTCATCTGCTTCGCGACGCCATGCAAGTCGAGCGTGTAGTCGACGTCGACGCGCAGCCGCCGCTCTTCGGCAAGCGCGCCGAGCGCGGCTGGATCGATTTTGGCCGATATCGTGGCCACCGGATATTTGTAGGTCTCGAAGAACAGGAAGCGCATGCGCACGTTGCGCAGGTCGACGCCGGTATCGACGGATTCGAGCACCACATCGATCTTTGCCTGGCCGTCCTTGCCGATGCTGCCGTCCAGCGTGGCGAACTTGCTGGTTTCGACGATCGTTCCCTTTTTCACCGACTGGAAGGTCAGGCTGCTCGACCCGAGGTCCAGGCGCCATGGTTCCTCGAAGCCCGCCTGCTGGGCGGCGGCCGGTGCCGCGGCAACGAGGCCAAGGGCGACGAACAGCACCGCGGCGGGCCTGCAAAGTTCACGAAAGCCGAATCGGTCGTTCATGACGGGTGTCCTTTTCAAGGCGAAAGCGCGGCAGGCCGGCGGAAAGTCACGCCAAGGCATGCTACGGCAGGCAGGGAATTTTTCAAGCCGGAAGGCTGTTGCGGCGACCGACCGCCGGCCGGGCAGGTGGATGGGGCAGGAGCGCTCCGGGGTGCAGCTGCTTCCACCTCGGCGCCCTTTTGCCAGGCGGCGGCTGCCGGGTCGCCGCCGCCGTCCGCAGCGGATTGGAACCAGCCGGAGGCGGCTGCCGTTCATCGTCGAGAGTTGCCGGTCGGGAAAGGCGCCGCATGGACACGCAGCGAGATCAAAAAGCAGCATCGGCAAGCCACGCTCCCCGGAAAGCCGCAGAAAAGCAGGAGCCCGCTCTGCATGAGCAACGGGCCCGCCAGGCAGGGCGCGGGCGCGACGCGGAAAAGCCTTCCGAGATCCCGGCCAGAGGCTGGATGGACGTCTTCTGGCGGGTCTGGGAGGGGGTGAGCGAGGACCGCCTGCTGCTGGTCGCCGCCGGGACGACCTTCTTCCTGTTGCTCGCGCTGGTCCCCGCCCTTGCCGCCTTCGTTTCGCTCTATGGCTTCGTTGCCGATCCAGGCACGATCGCCGAACACATTGCTTTTCTCGGCGGCGTCCTGCCGTCCGGAGGCATGGAGATCATCAGCGGGCAGTTGCAGTCGCTTGCCGACCAGAACAGCAGTGCGCTGAGCGTCGGCTTCCTGTCCGGCCTCGCCATTGCGCTGTGGAGCGCCAACAGCGGCATCAAGAGCCTGTTCGAGGGCATGAACGTCGCCTATGGCGAGACGGAGAAGCGCGGCTTCGTCAGGCTCAACCTCCTGTCGCTGGCATTCACGCTCGGCGCCATCGTCATCGGCATCGGGCTGATCGCCTCGGTCGGCGTGGTCCCGGCGTTGCTCGCGCTGCTGCGGCTCGACGGGTGGGCCGAGATTCTGATCAGCGTGCTGCGCTGGCCGCTGCTCCTGCTGATGGTCGGTGCCGGCATGATCGTCATCTACCGTTACGGTCCGAGCCGCGAGCGGGCAAAATGGCGCTGGCTGACATGGGGAGGGGTGGTTGCCACGGTGGTCTGGGTCGCGGCCTCGATAGGGTTCTCCTTCTATCTGCAGAACTTCGCCGACTACAACGCCACATATGGGACGCTCGGAGCGGTGATCGGCTTCATGATGTGGACCTGGATATCGGTGATCATCCTGCTCGTCGGGGCCGAGCTGAACGCGGAACTCGAACACCAGACGGCCAGGGATTCCACGACCGGGCCGCCGCGGGAGCTGGGCAACCGTGGCGCGGTGATGGCCGATACGGTAGGAAAGGCAGCCGACGACGACGCT
>JAJFMR010000003.1:0-777 GCA_020696915.1 Rhizobiaceae bacterium
CTCGGCTTTAAGCGCTTCCTTGGGCTCGTCATTGGCGCCATTGGTCGGAGCGGTCTTGATGCCCGGCCCGCCCGGCACCACGACGATCGTGCCGGGGTTCAGCTTGCCCGTTGCCAGTGTCGGATTGAGCGCAACGATGCGTTTCAATGCGGCGTCCGCTGCGGCTTTGTTCACGCGGGAGTCGATCAGTGAGGCGCTGGCCTCCGCAAGGGTCTGCCCCGATTTCACGACCATTGTGCGCATTGCTGTGTCTCCTTCGGCCTCAGAAGCGAACGTTCAAAGTCTCGAACGCGATCGGAACGTTGGTGATGACGCCGGTGGTCAAGTTGCCAACCACGGTGACCAGTTCGGCATCGAGACGGATGGAAACCTCGCCGCCCTCAACCTGGTTGCTGCTGACAGCGGCCGTGAACGCGCGGAGCGCCACCGCCTCCTTCTGATTCAGTCGCGCCTGCACGCGATTGTCGCCGAAGAGGCAGTGCAGCGCCGTGATTTCGACAGCCAGCTGAGAGCCTCGCGACACGAGGCTGTTGCCCAGCACGGATCCGCGGCCGCCGGTTCCACGGTCGTCCCGGCCGAGATCGGCGGTGAAGATTTCGCCGGCCGGACCAAAAACGGCCGCCCGCCCATTCTGCAGATTCACCGTCGTGAAGGAGCCCACATTGGCCGAGAGTTCGCCAACCTCCTGCACGACCAGTGCTGCCCAATCGCCGCCGCCCTCCTGCTCGATGACGGTGGCATCGCGCTCGATCCGGTTCTGCTGGACCTCGAATTCGC
>JAJFMR010000003.1:805-27126 GCA_020696915.1 Rhizobiaceae bacterium
GGCGCGGACAGCATGATGCCGGCAGTGCGGCCCAGCGCCTCTCCGACCGGGCCGATGGCGATCGCCTCGTTGTCGCGCACCCGCGCGCGCTGCACGCCTAGCGCCAGCACGCCGGCCCGGAAGCGAGCGGTGGCGCTGTCGACGCCGATGGCGCGCATCGTGTTGCCGGCGATATTGGCCGAGACGGCACGCCTGACCGTGATGCCGCCGACCATCACAGGCCCGGCCTCCCGCCGTGCATCGATGTCGCGCAGATGGTTGTTTTCGATCGTGACCGCGCCGGCGTCCGGATGGCCGGTGACGACAATGCCGTTGCCGCACGACGCGATGATGTTGAGCTTTATGATCAGGTCGCGCACCGGCGTCAGGACCTCGATCCCGGCGCGGCCATAGCCGTCGATCTGGTTGGAAAGGATTTGCGCCATCGCAGTGCCGGTGCGGTCCAGCCCGCGCGTGATCTGCACGCCGACCGCCTCGTCGTTGGCCGCCGTATTGTGCAGCTTGTTGTCGGCGACCCGCAGGCCGTCGCAAGACGAGCGGATGCCTATGCCAGATGCAAAGACGCAGTTGCCGGATATGCTGACCGACGACCCGACCAGCGCCACGCCCAGCGTGCTGATGACGGCCAGCGCAGAGGCGAACGCGTGATTGTCGCGGATCTCGGTACCGAAGAGGTGCAGGACGCGGCCGTCCAGCGCGACCGAGCGCCGGCTGCACAAGAGGACATTGTCGCGCACGGACAATGCGGCCGCCAGCAGGAACGGCTCCGGCGCGCCATCGTCGCGCGGCGCGGTCGGATCGTTGGCGAGCACGCCGGTCTCGGCGAAGATTATGTTGTCGCCGATCATGGCCTCGATCACGGCGCCCTCGAGCGAGATGGCAGAACTGCGGCTGTCGCCCGTCACGTCCAGCGCGGCGATCATCAGCTTCTGCAGCGACAGCCGGGCGGCGGACTGCACGGTGATTGCCGGCCGGTTGCCAACCGACAGGACCGCCAGGTTTTCGACGCCGACGGCAACCGAGCCCTGGATGAGGAACGCCCCGCTGTTGGTGACGATGATCGTCGACGGCCCTTGCCCCTTCACAAGAACGGAGCGGATGCCGTTCATGCGCACGGCTTCTCGCAAGGGGAACTGCCCCGGGCCGACGCAGACCGTGCCGCCAGTCTGTGCGGCTTGGTTCACCGCATCCTGGATGGTGAAGCTGCCATCGGCGTGGGAGGCTTCGGTAACACAAGCCGTGCAACTGCAATCATGACCCTCTGCGCCTTCCGGTGGCCAGTCGTTGCGGCAGTCGGTCACCGTGCCGGCCGCGATGTCCCAGATGCCGAGCCTGGCGTAGTGGTGGTGGATGCCGCGCGGCGGCGCGCGGTCCAGGATTTCGACCGAAGCGTCGGCGGTGCGGGCGGCGAAAATCCAGTAATCGCCGGGCTTGACGCCGCTACCGCCGGTGTTGGCGAATCGCACGGTGACGCCGTTCTCAAGCAGCAGCGTGGTGTTGGCGCCGGGCACTGCGATGACGCCCGGCGAATTCGCCGCTTCCAGGTCCTGGACCTGGACTGTCGTGCCGTTCGGACCGGTACGGAAGACGCGGCGCGCCTGATCCCAGCGGCGCACTCGCAGGTTGCGCGCGTCGGGGAATTCGTTGTTCGGGAACGAGCCAGGCAGCATCGCGGCCGGCAGCGCCGGCGCGAATTGCAGGCGCCGTGTGTCGGGATCGACCGTGGCCCTGCGCATTTCACCGGCGAGTTGCGAGAACTCGCGCACGTCGTCGATGATTTCCACCCAGTCGCCGGTCTTGATCGACAGGACATCGTCGCGGCCGAGAGACTCAAGTTCGAGCTCAGTTGCCGAGATCATGCTGGCGACCCGGCTGCCGACGCTGGCGTTTTCCCGCGACCATTTGAACGTGGCCGTGCCGGCAGCACCACCATCGTGGATCTCCACACGGTAGAGTTGGTTCTCAAGACCGCGATAGCCGCCGGTTGGCGGCAACTCGCAAGGATCATCGACCGGCGCTACCTCGAAAGTGCCCGTGCTAAGCACGCCGGTCGACGGCGCGATGATGTCGTCCCAGCCCGGCACCTGATCGTCGGGCGTCGCGCAGGTGGTCGCGGTGCCGACATCCTCGGGCGTCACCCTGACTTGCCACACCGTCTGCAAGCGTGACGTGGTTTCGACGCCGATCGCGTTCTCGACAAGGTCGGGGCGCTCGAGATGGGTGACTTCGCGATTCCACACATCCAGATAGACGAGATGCCTGCCTGTCGTTGGCAGGGCAGGGGGATTGGGCAGATAGGGCTGCTCCAGATAGGGAATCGGATTGGCGAACTGCGGTTCCGCCATCAGCGGATCGAAGATGCGGTCGGCCGCGACGTTCGATACCGCACCATGGTTCTCCGCCAGAAGGCCGTCGGCATAGAGCCGTCCCTTGCCGATGCTGAGCGAGGTGCCGGACACGGAAATCTCGAACGCGTCGGGCGTGGTGGAGGAGACGGTGCCCCTCCCGAGCACGTCGCTGGCCAGGGCACGGAGCCGGCGATCGAGAATCGCCGTCAGTTCGTTGGCGTCCGCGTCGAGCATGACCGCGCCCTGTTTCAACTCCACGCAAGCAAAGTCCAGCAACGGATTGAGCCGAACCCTCGAGAAATCGCTTGCCATGGTCGTACTCCTGAAACGTGCGGTTCAGCTTTCGTAGAAGAAGCCGGCTCTAAGTCCGAAGCGGAGATACTCCTCCAGCCTGATGCGCAAATTGGTCTCGCGCTGCGGTTGGAAGAGCGCATGCAACACGCCCATTTCGCCACCGTCGTCAGCGCCGGTTCGGATCGACTGATCCGTGAAGCGACGCAGTTGACCGTAGGCGGCGTCGCCGTAACGCAGTGACGTGAAATGCGGCAACGCGTCCGGGTGGTCGTCCGGGGCGCAGCGATAGCGCCGCGGTGTGATCGACCCCGCCGGCACATAGCTGAAGCGCATGCAGCCTTGCTGGCGACGATCGGCGATCACCGCAGCCATCCAGGTTTCGGCGGGCGATGCACCCAGCCGGGCAAACAGGATGCAGTTTGAGACCAGTTCGATCTGGCGGGCGTGCAGCTTGCCGATGACCGTGCATTCGTTGGCCGTAAGCGTCGCGCCTGGCTCGCCATCCGTGAGGCCCGAAAGGGCGATCCCCTCCGGCGAGCCCGCATCGACGATGCAATCGCTCATCGCGATCTCGACATCCTCGACGGCATGCAGTGGCCCGGTGATGCAGCGCTCAAGCGTTATCCTGGCGAAGGGATGCTCGACGATCAGACTGGGTGACCCCGGCGATACGGCGGACCCGTCAGGATTGAGCGCGAGACCCGGCACCAGTGTGCAATCGCGCAGCACAAGCTCGACAGGGCTGCTCCCGACCGCCGGCGCCGGCAGACGCAACGCGCCACCGCTGATGGTCCAGCCGTCCAGCACAAGCTTGCCGCGCGCGCCGATCTCCAGCGTGATGTCGCCACCCGAGGCAATGAGCGGCCTCGCACCATTGGCGGCGGCGACGACCAATTCATGGCCCGGAATGTCGTCATCGACTTCGCCGTCGACCCTGAGCGTCGGCGTTTCGGGATAGGTCAGGCTGTCTTCAACCAGTAGGCGTCCACCCGGCGCAAGTGCGTCCAGATCGCCTTGCAACGCCACGCCGCCGTTGATGGTGCGCTGCTCGACAAGCTCGGCGCCGGCCGGGCTGCGCTGATATTCGCCACCGCCGATCTCGCGCGCGGCGCCGTAATGGAACGTTGCCAGCAGAGGGCCGTCGCTCGGCTCGCCCAGCAGCACCCGGCCGCGCTCCGGATCGACGCCGATCGATCCGGGCAGGACCGCCGCCTCGTGGTTCCAGCCGGCAAAAGCGCCGCCGCCATCGAACACATCTCTTAGATCGCAGATGCGTATAGCGCTGACGGAGCGCGGCGCTGCCGCATCCGGATCAAACAGTGCGAAGCTCTCGCGAGCGCCATAGTCGTCCTCGAGAACCTCATCAGGCGGCGTCTCGACGCTAGCCTGTGCATCCTTCACAGCCAGCGCCGCAAGCCTGACCGACAGCCGTTCCGGGACATTGATAGGGTCGGCCAGATGGCTGATATCTGGTTCGGTCCGGCTGCGCCGGAACAGTTGCATGTCGGCGCCGAGCGGGTTGAAGCGGAACCTGCGCCCGGAGGCGTCAAGCGGGTCCGGCGTCAATGGGATCCGACTTAGCCGCAACGCGACCAGCCGCCACAGGAAGATGCCGATGTTGGGGATGTTGTAGCGCCCGGAACCGCCTTCCGGCGCGCGCATCTCTGCAGTGTGAGCGAAACTGTCGAACGCGCTGCCGACACGGAACGTCGCCCGCAAATCGCGCAGGTCGGCAGTTGCCTCGGCATGCGGCCGCGCATGCTTCATGTATTGCGTCGTTGTCAGCAGTTCGAAGAATTCCACGGCGCGCGCCGGCCAGCCGGTGACGTCGCCGGCCAGCTGTTCCAGCATCAACGCCGTTCCCTTGCGACGACGGTAGGCGATGGTGTTGGCGACCTCGGCGCGCGGCGAGGCGACGTTGGGCGCGACGCCGTGCAGCGGCCGGTATCCGATCAGCGAACCAATATAGGGTGCCACCCAGCTGGCGCACGTTTCGATGAACTGGTCGTCGTAGAGCTGCTCGACATTCTCTTCCAGCGCGGCGAACTCCTCGGCGAAGGCGCCGATCAGCGCGCGCAGCGGCTCGCCTTCCGCCTTGTCCCGAATGCGGTAGACGGCGGGCAGGAGCGTGTAGAGGCGCTCGGCCGTCAGCGACGTCATGGCATCTCCTCCAGCAGGTCGAGTGGTCCGGGGGCAAGGGTCAGCAGTTCGGATGGTTTGGCGGCGCCGTTTTCCACGCGCATGCGCGAAGCCAGCAGCCGCACTTGCTGCGAAATGGCTGTTTGTTCGACCGGCCGGCTGCCGCCATAAAGCCGCGTCAGGTCGACCGCGACGACACCGACCACCGCCTGTGCGGTGGCAATCACATCCGACTGCTGCACCGGCTGGCCGAGCTGACGCGCGTCAAAGGAATAGCGATCCCGTAGCGCCCGCTCCACCGACGCAAGCACGGCGTCCGCGTCGAAGGCCGCATCGCACTTGACGCGGATGCCCAGCCGGAACGTGCTTGCCTGATGGGGCAGCAAGGACACCTGCACATGCGGGTCGCCGCTGGCGCGCAACGCGCCGAGCAGGTTTTGCCAGACCGGGCTGGCCTGCGTCAGTGCCGCTCCGTCCGGCGCGGCGAGGGTTATCGCGACAGTCTTGCCATGGCGAACGCTGAGGACGGCGGCTTGCGCCTTGGCGATGCCCGAAAAGGCGCGCGCGAAATCCTCATAGTCGAGCACCGAGACGGCACGGCCAAGCGTGCGCGTGGTCAAGGGGATCGTTTGCCGCGCCGCATCCTCGCGTTCAGGATCGGTGCCGCCTTCCGCAGCCAGCGGGTTGGCCACGCTCTTCAATCCGAGGGGCCGGCTGACCAGCTGGGTGAGACTGTCGGCGGCGACGTTGCCGGCGCTTCCCAACCCCTTACGATATGTTGCCCGGATATTGTTGACGCCGCTCGGCGGCCGAGCCCCGCTGGACCCGTCGCCAAAGTTGATGAAGAGCCGCTCCTTCTCGTCGATCGACAGAGCGTAAGCCTTCGCAGAGGGACCCGAGGCGTAGAGCGAGCGCTGCTCGTTCCACTTCACATCGGCAACCCTCACCGTCAGTTCGGCCGCCGCGCCAGTCTCGCTCGGGGTAGCGCGATAGGTCAGCGGCAGTTGCTTGAGCTCGAAGCGTTGGAAGCTCTGGCTGGCGTCGCCCGAGCCGAGCACCTGCGTCACATTTTCGCCGTGCGAAGCCTGCGCGACGTTGGCATGAACTATGACGCTGTCGCGGCGCAATGCCGAGGGCAGGTGCGGGACGATTTCCAGTTCGCACCTCAGCGCATCCACCGGGTGCGCCGCGACGAGCGTCGCCTGCATCGTCACCTTGACGCCGTCGCTTGCTTGCGCACCCTTGACGATGAGCTTGCGGCCAGCGACCAACCCGCTCGCCGGAATGTTGGCTGGGATACGGTTGCCGGACACCAAATCCGTGACCGGACGCCCGGTTAGCGGCAGCAGTTCGGACTTTGCGAAGACGGAGGTTTCGCGAACCGCGTTGAAAAACTGGTCCAGCAGGTTCTCGCCCTCGACATTCAGGCGGGTGACCTTGCCCGAGAGCGCGTAATCGACGCGGGACAGCTCGCTGGTGCTGGCGACGCGGTAGAGCTCGACATAGGTTCCGGTCGGGTAGTTCTCGTCGGGTCGATTGAAGTTGCCCTTCGCAAGAACCGCGACGCTGCGCTCCGACGGAACGCCCGGCTTGTCGGCAGTAATGTCGGCATGAACCACGTCGAGGTCCACCGATCCGCCGCTTCCGTCATCGGCATTGTGCTCGCCGTTGATGTGGAAGTGACTCCAGACGCCATTGGTGTGGGATGCACCCTGGATGAACCTGGGATCTGGTGCGTTGTGACCGAAGACCGAGGCGCGCTTGCGCAAAGCGAAGAGCAAAGGCTGGCTCGACGGAACGCCTGTCGGGTCGAACGCGCCCAAGCCACGCGCCCAGGCGATGCGCGTGCGATTGTTGGCCGTGTCCGGCTCGACGCCGGTGAGAATGCGGAAATCCCACCGGTCGCTGCCCGAGAAGTTGAAGAACTCCTGGCCGACCAGAACCACGGGATCGCCCGGCTTTAGATTGGTCGCAACGCCGGCAAGCCACGCCTGACGCTCATCGCGCGCGGGTATGTGCTCCTCATCCATCCACGGCTTGATGGCGTTCCAGGCAGGGCGCGCATCGGCGAGTTCCTCAACGGTCTCGAACGTCTGCGGCTTCTCGTCGGGCCCGGGAATGCTCTGCACCTTGAGCCCGATAGGCAGGCTGATGGCGGCAGGTACGCCGGTGACGAAATTGCCCGGATCGTTGCCGATGCCGGACGGCGGCTCAGGCGGCGTTTCCAGCGCGAACGCGAGCCATGTTTCGGCCGCCACGCCAGGGCGAAGGCGATATCCGACGAGCTTGCCGAGCTCCTGCATCGAAATCCGCTCGGTTGCAGTCTCGAGCCAGGATTCGTTGGCGATGCGCTCCTGGTAGAAGGTGAGCACATCCGCGGCACAGGCAAACGCGTCGATCAGGCCGATGGTGAAATCGTCTTCTTCGCGAGTGAGAAGCGCCTGCAAGGGCAGCCAGGTCGAAGAGGACAGGGCCGTGTGCAGGCTGGCGCGGAAATCGCCATACTCGCCGATGCGATAGGCTATCGCGGAAAGCCCGCCGCGATTGACGATCTCCAACGGCGTAGCCGCTTCGACACCCGCGCAGCAGCCGCAACAGTCGCTGCCTGGAGCCGGTGGCGGCACATGCGGTTTCAGATCAGGAACAGGCGCGTTCATTTGCCGCCTCCCGCCTCGATGGTCAGCCTGCCGCGCTCGCGAAAGTTCGGGTTGTTCGCAAGCTGGGCGACTTCAAGCCCACCGATCGCAATGACGCCTTCATCGAGCGAGAGCGGGCTCGGGTCGACCAGCCGCCGAAAGCGATCGACGCGTACGGACTCGACGCCCTCCACCGACTGGGCGGCGGCGATCAGTGCGCTCAGATAGACCGGTCCGCCGAAGCTGAACTGGTCGGGATGGAAATGGCCGAGTTCTCCGCCGGGCTGGACGCCGCTGGAGAGTGCGACCTCGACTGCGCGACGCACGTCGGCGCGGAAATAGTCCGGCTTGACGCAGATATGGAGCTCGACATCCAGCGGCACGTAGCGCGGTGCGTTGATGTCGAGATCGTAGCCCGCCATGCGGAAGCGCTCCAGATGCTGGCGCAGCCGCGTCTCATAGGCATCGTCGATATCGGCGCCGCCGAAGCGGTCGGGCGTGACGAAGACGGTGTGCCAGCTGCCCGTCCAGCGGAAACTGGCCGCGGCGCGCTGGACATCGGGGCGGCGTTCGGCGGCAGCGGCGTAATCCGCCGCCGTAACAGCCCTTTCCTGCGTGCGGAAGGCTTCCGGCGCATCCCGCCGCACGACGTCGACATTTTCCGGGTCGACACCGCCGGCTGCCGGAAGCGGATTCCTCACCGAGGTGACGAATCCCGCTGCCGCACTCGAGACATGGGCGATCGCGTCAGAGCCGACATTGCCCGCGGCACCGTTGCCGACGCGGTAGGTCGCGGTAAAGGCGGTTCCCGGATCGGGACGCATGCCGCGTTCGTCGTCGCCGAAACGCAGCCGCGCGCGCCCGCCGTCGTCCACCTCCGCCACAAAGTCGGTTGTGCTGCTTTGGCTCGACATCAGATCGCGCCGTGGGGTCCAGCTGTCGCTCACCGCACCCAGGGCGCCGGTCAGTTCGGCGATGCGCGGCGTGGCCGTGCGCGGGTCGATGAGCAAGAGCGAGCTTGCTGGCCAGAAAGGGCTGTCTTCTGCCATCGGCAGCAAATCGTCGATGTCGAAACCATGCGACAGCGGCAGATGCCCGAGCGCTGGGCGGTAGCGCGGCGGAACCATGCGTTGCTCCGGGCTCTCGCAGCCACAGCCCTGCGCCCCCGTGGATACGAGCCTGATCCGCTCCGGTGGCACGGCGCCTAGGTCCTCGCCGACAATGGTGCGGCCGTGATCGGCGATGACGATGTTCCCGCGCGCCACGCTGACTTCGAGGCCGGGCCTTTCTTCGACGGAAATGCACAAGGCGAAGGGCAGTGCATCGGCAGGATCCCAGGCAATCTCGGTGACAGGCACCGCCTGGTTGACGGGAGGATCCTGGAAAAGTCCGCCGGCCGGATCTGCCGAACCTTCAACGCTGGTCAGCCGAACGGCGCAGCGGTGGCCGCGGTCGGCGTCCTCCTCGCCGAAGGTCGTCGGGCTCACCACCTCCTCGAAGATCAGGATGTCGCCGGGGCGGAGCAGTTCGGAAAGGTCCTCGCTCAAGGTGGCCGAGGTCGCGCCACGCGGCAGGCAGCATCCGCTGTCGCCCCAGGCGTAGAAGGACAGACGCTCCAGACGCTCGTCGAGTCGCTCCACCCGATGCGCAGTTTCGAAGGCTAGCGAGCCGGCCAGGAGCGCGTTGCGATATTCCTGACTGTCGGGCGTCACGATGGTCGGCAGGCCGGCGACGCGGGTCAGAAGTTGCGTGCCCTGATTGAGTGTGCGTTGCTGGCCGTCGACGTTGATCTGCACGAAGGCGCGCGCGTTGCAGCCCTCGTGCATGTAGTAGTCCACCAGCCGGGCATGACGGCGCACCGAGATACGCTGCCGCGCCGTGGCCAGATACGCCTCGTTGGCAATGACGTCCTGCCGGTAGGACAGGTTGTCGGCCGCGTAGGCGAGCACCTCCACCAGCATTACGCCGAGGTCGGCAGCCGAGCGTTCGCTCCAGTCGGGCGCAAGCAAGCTCAGACGGTCCAGCATCAGTCGCCGGAACCCCTGATAGTCCTTGGCCAAATAGTCGATCTGCGGCTTCAGCCGGATTTCAGGAGCGCAAAGGCTGTTGTCTTCACAATCGAAATCCGCAGGGCATTCCACCTTGAACGAGAACTGGATCGATGCGAGGCGCGGGTCGAAATCGCCATGCGGCAGGTCGCTGTCCGCGCTGCTGACGATGCTCAGCGTGTATTGCGAAAAGTCGCCTGAGCTGTCGGTGCGGACGACGAGCGTCAGAGACAGCTCGCTGACCGTGTTGGCCAGACCAGGCTCGGCCTCGGGCGGCAGGGAGTCGGCAGGCGCGCACCAGTCGATACCGACATCGGGGATGCGCTCGCCGCCGGTGATGGTGAGATTGTCCGGGTTGAGCGCGAACCCGTCACGCAGCAACCGCACGAACAAGGTCTGCTGGCGTGGCACGCCCGGCGGAGCAGCGCGGTCGAGCACTTCGATGAAGTCGATGCCGTTCGCTGTGCCGAGATTGCGGACGACTTCCAGCCGGCGCTGGTCGCAGCAATGATAGATCATTGGCTGCCTCCCGGCGCCGTGAAGCTCGCCTGGTGCAGCGACCGGTCGAGCAGCACGATGTAGCTGACCTCGATGCGCAGCGTGGCGTCGTCGTTGATCACGTCGACTGCCTGCACGGCGATCAGATGCGACAGGTGAAGTTGGAGCGAGCTCTGAACCAGCATCTGGGTCGCCGCCGCCAGCGTGCTGCTGTTCGGCTCGAAGACGAGGGCCAGCAGGCCCGCGCCGAAATCTGGACGCATGACGCGCTCGCCCGGGGCGGTGAACAATACCTGCTCGATCAGGTCGCGGATGTGGTCGTCGCGATCGGTGACGGCGGTTCGGCCAAGTCCCGAGAAGCGGTAGGGATAATCGAGGGTCCGCACGGTCGGCCTCCTCACGTGGCCAGTACGCGCGTCTGCGCCACGACGGGCATCATCGGCGCACCGGTCGGTATGCAGGTGGAGGAGCCGGCCATCGTGGCGACCGGCACGCCGCCGGCCATCACGCGGACCGCGCCGGCGATCCATTGGCCGGTGACGCAAGGCGGCGACGGCACGGAGGCGAGCGTGCACCCAGCCACCGCGTAGGGCGAAGCGAGCGTTACCGCGGGCTGTCCGGACAGAAGGACGCGCGGGAACGGCGATAGGGGCGTCGCCTGGCCGGCATGACTGCAGAGGACCGTTGCGCCGAGGTGCAGGATGGGTGCCGGCATCTCACGCCTCCCTAGATGACCGTCAGCGCGCCGACGTTCACGTCGACGGTCGGGCCGGTCATGTTGATGATCGCGCCCTTGCCGTTGGAGATGATGATGCCGACGTCGCTCACCGAGATCATCGCGCCCGTGGTAGTCTGGATCATGATGCCACCGGTCGGACCAGGCACGTCGCTGACGACGATACCGTTCTTCAGCGTCGTCTGGATGGTTATGCCCGACAGGCCGGGCGCCACGGTGCGCGCCATCAGCGGCACTTCCGCAGCGCTGCCCCAGTAGCCGCCGACCCAGATTGGATAATCCGCATTGCCGCGTTCGAATTCGATCCACACGCCAGAGCCGATCATCGGCACGGTGAAGACGCCGCTGTTGAGGCCGGCCATCGGCAGGCAAGGCGTCGCCCAGGTGCTCGGCACGAAGCCGGTGACATCCGGGACCATCGCCTGGATGCGGCCAATCTGCATCGGATCAACGTTGTTGATCACGGTGCCGCGGTACTTGCCGTAGAGCGGGTTGGCGCCGGTCATGTCGGCACCGTGGGAGTGGTCGAGATCAGCGCGTTGCGGGCGAGCGAGAAGTTCTGCTTGTACGAGCCGCGCTCGATTTCGTGGGTGACGCTCTTGACGTAGTACAGGCCGTTGAAGGGCAAGCCGGCGCCGCGCACGCCGACCAGTTGACGCGACTTCAGCAGACGGCCGTACTTGGCGACGTCGAGCTTGCCTTTGCCGAAAACGGAGTCGCTGTTCTGGCCGGCATAGGCCAGACCGGCCATCAGTGCATCCGGTGCCGACATATGCGCCGTGTCTTCCAGCTTCACAATGTTGGGCGGCAGCGGTGGAACCAGGCCCAGCGGCGGGTTCAGCGGCGTGATGTCGGGGATCGGCACCGGTATCGGTGCCTTGCTGACCGGCTCCTGGAAAAACACGATCGGCAGCTTCTTCTTCTGCTTGTCGAAATTGAAGGACAACTGCTCGACATTGGTCTGCGCGTCCATGTTGGCGGTCAGCGCCGGCTGGGCCGCGCCGACCCTGATCTCCGGCCCCCAATAGGCCTTCGAGGTGCCGGGTGACGGCCCCGGCTCAAGGTAGAAGACATAGCCGACGCGATCGGCCAGTTCCTTGATGTAGGCGTAGTCGCTGCCGCGCTGCGCCGGGATCTGCTGGATCGGCAACGGCGGAATGTCGGCGAGGCTCGGAATCACCATCGGAATGACGCCCAGCACTGCGTATTTTGCGAGAATGAGCAGCACGCGCACCGAGGGCGGCATGGCGGGGAACGGCAAGCCTGGAATCTCGATGATTTCCATCAGCGCCGACAGGTCCTTGCCCTTGACGACCAGACGCGACACGCCGCCGTCCCCCGGCTGGGTTTCGACATTGGTGACCACGCCGTCGATGATCGACTGGGCAACGCCATTGATGGTGACGATGAGAACGATGCGCATCATCGGCAGGCCGCCGCCTCCGCCGGTCAGAAGGAACAGCGTGCGCAAAGGTGACCGCGCTGGCAGTTCGAACACCATCTCGAAGCCGCTTTGCGTGCCGCCGGAACCGTCCATCACCTTGACCGAGACCAGGGCGTCCGTGACCTCACGCGGCGCCGCCAACGGCACCGGGCCGATGCGAAGCGAGAGCTGGACGCCGGAAATCACGAGCGATCTCCCTCACAGTCCCGTCGGATTGGGGATGATGACACGCTCGCCAAGCTCGTCGGTCAGCTCCAGCGGATCGGTCACGGCGTTGGCATCTGCAATGCGCCAGTAGAGCTCGGCATTGCCGAAGACCAGTCCCGCCAACAGGTCCGGCCGGTCGCCGCTGCGCACAATATGCTCGACCATCACCGTCACGTCGCGGCGCGGCGGAATGAAACGCCGGCGCACGAAGGGCGCCCCCTCGTCATCGGGCTTGCGGCGATAGACGGCCAGCGGAACGCCGGCGTAGCGACTGTCCGGCCCGAACGGTTCGGACGGAATTGCGCCGGCGTCGATGAGCGCTTGAATTGGGTCGGTCGTCGTCATCGCGGGTTCCTCATGGCAGGCTGGTCAGCCCGAGGGCGGAAAGAGAGGCGCGGCCGGCCGATCGCGCCAGCGCCTCGCGATTGCGCAGGTAGCTCAGGAAGATCGTGCCGCCGCGATGGGTGAAGCCCAGGTCGTCGGTGGTCATGACGCGCAGCCCGAGACTGACCTTGGCACGGATCGGGTTTAGCGCCGGGTCGAATGCCTCCTCGGTGATCGAAATATCGCTGACGCGCACCGGTGCGACCCGGTTCTTGCCCCATACGAACAGCACCAACGGCGCCTCCGGCGGCAGAATCTCCAGCGTGCCGCCTGCCGCCTGTGCGGCGACGTTGAGCAGTTCATCGACGCTCGGGTTGATGAGCGCTTCCAGCACCGCCAGCTGCGGGGCGATGCCGGAGGCGGTGACGACCGGATTCTCGTTCGGGAATTCGAGCTGGTCGGTAGCATCGATCTCGGCTTCCAGCTTAATCGTCTCCGAGGCCGGCCCCTTCAGCCGGAATGGCTGCGCACGCTCGCCGCCGCCATCGCCGCCGACGCCCTGCACCGAATAGCTCATCTGCAGCTGTTCGGCGTTGATCTGCAGGGCGATGATATTGCGCACCGCGCCACCGCCCGGCGCCATGACAATGAGGCCGCCCTTGATCAGCTTGGGGGAGGACGTGAGGCTCATTTGTAATTCCCAGCCTTGAACCAGTCGAAAAGGTCGCCGGATGCCGCCTTCAGGGCTTCTGGATCGGTCAAGAACATCGCATAGGCGTCGGCGTAGAACTCTTCCGGATTGCCCGGCCAATTGTCCTTGGCGTATTGGGTGATCGGATCGATGCCCTTGTCAGTGACGAAGTCGACGAACTTCTGCACCCGCTTCGTCTCGCCGCTGTCCGCCAGGGTCTCGTCGGCAGCCGCCTTGGCCGTGTCCTTCGCCGCCTGCGCATCTTCCTTTTTCTTGGTCGCGGCTTTGTCGGCCTTCTCCGCCTTCGCGTGCTTCTTGGTCGCCGGCGCGAGTTCCTTTGACTTCGCGGCGTGACGCTTCTTCAGGTCCTTGAGCTGGGCGTCGATCGCGGCGACGGCAGCCTTGTCGCCCTTCACGGATTCCCGCTCGAGCAGCAAAGCATCGAACTCGCCCTTGATCGCGTTCGCCTCTTCGGCAATCGGATTCATCTCATCGGCCGCGGTGGTCAGTGCGTCGGCGGTCTTGTTTTGCGCGTCGACCTTCTGGTTGAAGGTTGCTGTCGCCTTCAATTCCTTGCCGAATGCATCCCGGCGTGGCTTGCTCGCGACCGCGTGTCCGGCTTCATGGATCACCGTGTCCTGCAACTGGCCGACATCGGAAAACGCCGAATCCGCGAGCCGCAACTCGGCTGTATTGGTCACCGTGGCGTCGTCAACGGTTTGCTCTACCGCGAATTCGCCGTCACGCGGTTTGCCCTCCGCATCGGTTAGAGTCTCGGCGCGGCTCAGCTTGACACCCTTGAGCGCGGCCACATCGGCCGCCGGAAGCATGGCCAGCGCATCGATGACCATGTTGAGTTCCTCGACGGTCCAGGTTCCACCGCCTTCAATCACGTCGGCGATGCTGTAGCTCTTCTTGAGCGCCTTGATCGCCGCTTCCTTTGTCTTGTGGGCGGCGGGTTTGCGCTGGATGCCGCGTACGCCGGCGCGCTGCTGAAGCACGTGAGTGGCTTCGTGAGCGAGAAGATGCAGGCCTTCCGAACTGTCCGGGCGATAGGCTCCGTTAGCAAAGACGATCGCTTCGCCATCGGTGTAGGCTTGGGCACCCTGCCGATCGGCGGCCTCCGCCGCCCTGCCGTCTGCGTGGATGCGAACTGTCGAGAAATCGGCCCCCAGCCTCGTCTCCAGCCAGGCACGGGTCCTCGGTTCGAGTTGGCTGCCGGCGCTCTGGCCCGCGGTTGCAGGAGAGCGTGCCGGAGAAGTTCTGCTTGCAACGCCAACTCGCGACGGTTGACGACCAGCGACCACCTGGTCCGCGGCCCGATTGGCGCGCGCCTCCAACGCCTCGCGGGCGGCAGGCATCGACAGGCGCGGCTGGAAGTCGCCAGTCCGGTTCGACATCACGGCGACCCTCCGGGAACCTCGGGTAGGGGTCGTGGCGGGGCGACTGTTGGCCGAACGGTCTTGACGTAGCGGTCGACGGACATCGGTGCGAAGACCCGGCACGCAACGACCGTCTGGTTCGAGGTGACGATGAGGGCCAGGCCGCGTGCGGACATAACCGCCTCGCCGCCGGCGATGCTGGCCTCTCCCAGTCGGGCGTCCAGGCGGTAAACGTCAGGTCCGTCCAGCCTCGGCGAAGACTGCGGCATGCTGAGCAGGTCGAGTTCAATCAGAAGAGGCGTGTCGGCCATGTGCCAGACGATTGCTGGAACGTTAATGAAACTGGAGCGCGAGCAACGCGTCCTGGCAGTTCCCAGAAAGGCGATGGAATCCAGAACCGTGGAGCCACCGAATGCCTCTTCCAGGGCGCTCAGCGAGATGCCCGCAGGCAGACCCTTCCAGGCCTCCCATTGGCCTGTTTGCAGCAGCTGCAGGGCATTGCCGAAGCAGGCGCCCATCATGCGCCTCCTATAAGATCGACGCGGCCGTCGAAGTAGGCGGCATAGAGATTGTGGATGCCGACGACGCTGGCCAGCCGTACCGCATTTGCGTAATTCGCATAGCGTCTGTCGCTCGCGTCCGGCAGCAGGCTGGCGTCGAACGGCAACCCTGCACTGACGGCATCGGGCTCGACCTGCTGGCGGACTTCCAGCACGCTGGCATGCCGGACGGCATTGGACCAGCTAATCTCGGTCAGCAGCGAATCGACGCCCTCGATCAGTGTGTTGCCTTCCGTGCTGGACTCGCCGCCGAGCTTTTCAGCGTAGTGGTAATAATCCCGGTGTACGAGTTTGTGCAGATACTCGTGCATGAGCACCAAATACATGTCCCAGACGAAGCGTCTGTCCGCGGCAGCGTCTGGTTTCTTGAACAGTTGGATGAAGATATCGCCGCCCTGATGGACCGCATCCCAGGCCCGGCCGATCTCGAACAGACGCGTCTGTTCAGAGGTGACGAAGGGATCGCCTACTTTTCTTATGATCTTGGCCTCGTCGTCGAGGGGAGCGGAATCGTTGCCGAAGGAGGGTGAGGCGTCGTGAGCCTTGTTGATGACGGCGACTGCGCCGTCGTTCTGGATCAGATAGAACAGCCAGAATTTGGCGGATTGCTTTTCAAATGCCGGATCGGCCTTGCGCTGATCCTCCTTGACCTGCCAGGCGTCGCGTAAATTGCCCTTCCTGGTAAGTTCGCCCTTGTCGTTGCGTTTGTCGCCTTGAAAGGCCTCGAAATCGGACGCGTTGTAGAAATTGCCAAACACGAAATCGACCTCGACCTTGGCCCGGTTGGCAATCCTTTGCATGTCGTCCATCGAGCGGGACTTGGTGGGATCCTTGTGCTCCTTTTCGGTGCGGTTCTTCGCAATGTTGTCGTGCTTGAGCTGAATCAGATCGGGGATGCGCTTCCTGATCTTATCCTCATAGGTGTCCTTCTCGCCCGGAAGCGGGCCAGGCTTGAAGACGGGCGGCGGCGGAGGAGCAACGCCTTTCGCCTCGGCCTCGATCCTGGCCTGGGTCTGCGGCGCGATCGCGTCCTTGGCCGCTTGCTTGGTCTTCGGGTCGAGCGGCGATGTCAGCTTCTCCAGCCACGATTCGGTTTTCGGCGCGACTTTGGCCACGTCGCGGAAGTCGGCTTGCAGGCTTTGGTCCAACTTCTCGACGTCGCTCTGAAGCTGCGCCTTCTGCGCGAGCAGCGCGTCTTTCTCGGCCTTGTTAGGCGCCGCGCCGATCTTGCCGTCGATGACCGCGATCTGGGCGTTTTTCTTGGCTCGCTCGGCTGCCGCAGCCTGTCCGGCGGCGGCCTTCGTTCTGCTGCGGGCGAGGAAGGCGTCGTAGAAGGCCCTGTAGGCATCCTCTTCGGCGCCGTGAAAGTCGCTGTCGAGATCCTCCGGATCGAGCTGTCCGGGCTTGAACATCGCATCGACGTCCGACTGCGGGCTCTTCTCGAGCAGGTTGAGGATGGCCCGTTCGTCGTCGTCACCAGTGAAGCCGGATTGCATTTCCTTGATGAGCAGAACCTTGATATGGGGCTCGAGAACGAAAGCGGCGTTGTTCCCCAGCCATTTGCGCACTACACCGCGCGCCTTGTCGTCGCTGTCGCTATTGTCCTCTATGGTGAGGGTATCGCGCAGCGTCTTGAGGTAGGTCGTCAGCGTCGCGTCCGCGAAATCTCCGGAATCGAAGTCGTCCAGGTCGACCGTTGCCTTGCGCCAAATCATCTGTCGGGCGGAAGCGCTGTGTGCTCCTTGTGCGACATGCGCCAGTTCGTGGGTGAGTAAGCTCAATCCCTTTGCCGAGTCCGGACGCCATGCGCCGCGGCCAAAGACAATTTGGTCACCGCTTGAATAGGCGAGCGCGCCGATCGCGTCGGCCGATCGCTCGGCGTCGATATCCCGGTGGATGCGGACGCTCGAAAAGTCCCGGCCGAAACGCGGCTCGACGAACGACCTGGTCCTGCGGTCGAGCGGTTGCCCCGGTTGGCGCAGCACCCGGCCGACACTCTCCGGAGCGGCGACGCTGGCCGATGGGCTGGGAGATTGCGATGACGTTCCAATGTTTACAGCGGTGCTGTCGAATTTCGACATGACCCCGGCGGCAATGCGGTCGGCGAGGCCTTCGTTGACATGGCTCGGCGGGGCCACGGCCTTGCGTCCTTTTTGCGTGCCTGCGGACGGCTGTGCGTTATCGGCGATCGCCCTGTTCATCGGCGTTCGCCTTCGTCAGTAGCGGGACCCGTGGCGCGAATTGCCTCGCTCACGCGTGTGGCAATCTCACGGGCGACTTCCCGTACTGTCGGTGTGTGCCCGGCCGGGGACAGCGACCCGGCCAGTGCGTCGACCACGGCCAGGTGCAGCATCGAAGACCCCGCATGCGCCGATGGAGTGGGACCAGCTGACGCGTCAAAGCGCCAGTTCCGGATGCGAACGTTGACGACGGAAGGTTTGGTCCTCATCCAGCCTTCCCCCGGTCGCCGCTGAAGCTGCGCTCCAGCTTGGCGAACTCTTCATGTGCCGCCATCATCAACAGCGTCTGGTCGATGGCGCAGCCGGCGTCGGCCGCCTTGAAGGCGGCGCTGACCGCGATGCTCCTGATATTGCCGCCGCAGATGTTGAGCTTGGCCAGGGCCTTGAAGTCGATCTCGCCGCAAGGCGCAGCGGGCGGGAACTGCCGCCGCCAGATCTGCTCGCGCGCCGACTGGTCCGGGACCGGGAAATTCACCACAAAACGGATTCGGCGCAGGAAGGCGCGGTCGAGCGCGCTCTTCATGTTGGTGGTCAGCACCGCAAGGCCGCGATAGGCCTCGACGCGCTGCAGCAGATAGGCGATTTCGATGTTGGCATAGCGGTCGTGACTGTCCTTGACCTCGCTGCGCTTGCCGAACAGCGCATCGGCTTCGTCGAACAGCAGCACGGCGCCGCTGGTGTCGGCCGCGTCGAACAGCCGCTTCAGGTTCTTCTCGGTCTCGCCGATATACTTGCTGACCAGCGTTGCCAGGTCGACGCGGTAGAGATCGAGGCCGGCCTGAGCTGCGATCGCCTCGGCTGCGAGCGTCTTGCCAGTGCCGGATTCACCGGCGAACAAAGCCACCAATCCCTGGCCGAGCTGATATTTCTCGCCAAAGCCCCAGTCGCGATAGACGCGCTCGCGCTGGCGCAGCTGGCGCGCGATGTCGCGCAGCATGCCGTGCTGCCCCACCGGCAGCACGATGTCGGCAAACATCGCGCGGGTCTCGATGCGCTGCGCGAGGGCGTCGAGCCCGCCCCGCGCGGCAGCGCGCGCCGCCTGCCAGACTGTCTCGGCGCGCCGCCCAGGCTCTGTGGCCTTGACGGTTTCGATCAGCCGGTCAATCGCTCCCGAGCCGAGATGGAAGTGCCTTGCGGCGTAATCGAGCTGGGCCTCCACCGCCTCGTCGCGCCCATCGGCGAGAGTACGCCAACGCGCCAGCAAGCGGGCGCTGAGACGCGCCGCTGTCGGGACAGGAAGGGCAAAGCGCAGGACGCGCCGCCCGCTCGGCAGCGCGTCGAGACCGGCCGGCGCAGCCCCCAACCAGACTGTGCCGCCGCCAAGCCGGGAGGCGAGGGCGAGCGCGTCCTGCGCCGATCCGTCGGCGACATTGATGGCCGGTATCACCCGGCCAATCAGCAGTTCGCGATCGACATGCCGTGCGGCCGTGACGACAGCGTCGGGTTCTGCCGGTATGTCACGCGCCTCGATCCACAGCACGTCGCGACGGGAGGCAGCGGCGATGGCGGCAAGCCAGTCTCGCCGGAAAGCCAGGTCGCCATCGTCGAGCACGACCACGGCGCCAGATTGCAAAGCAGCGGCAATGCGCCGTGCCAGCGGCAGATCCTCGGCCTCGGCCGGCTTGCCCGCGACGCGGGTGGTCATACCGGCAAGCACCCCGTCGGTTGCGAAGACGCCTGTGATGAAATGAAGTATCCGCTCGTCGAGCCGCAGCGGCGACAGCATCAGCGCGCTCGCCGGTTCCGGCGCCATCAGCCGCCATTGGCGCAGCGGCCCATCCGGCGAAAGCGCGTCCCAGTGCGGCCTCACCAGCACCGCGAGAGCGGCGCCGAACGTGGCGCGACCGGCAGGATCGCCGCTGATCCGGATGAAGGCCTTGCGCAAAGCGTCATCGATCTCTAGGCCGGCCAGCAGAAGCAGGAGTTCGCGCTCGAAGGGCGACAGTCCGAACATCTTGGCGAGGCTCACCAAAGCTGGATCGAAGTCCGTCGAAGCAGTGCATTGGACACAATCCGCGGAGACGATGGATGTGCCGGTGTCGGCGTTGCTGTTTAGGCGATCGCGCAAGTTCGCAATTGCGGCAACTAGCCATTGCCGGTTCGCCTCCACCCAGCTGATCAGTGGAGTCTCGGCGCGAACATGTGGGGGAGCGTTCATCACGGCACCTCCACAATCTGGTCGGGCGCGAAGATGGGCGTCGCGCCGCTGCGGTCGAGGAGAATGCTGTCGGCGCCGTCGACGCGCAGCCGCGCGGGCTGCTCGCCGGCTTCCAGTGCCGGATCGAAGACGAACAGCAGAGGATCGGAAGCGTCCTCGCGCGGCGCGGCGACTGCTTCGGTTGCGCCGACGATCAGCACCGCCTTCTGCCGGGGACGCACCTGAGGCGAAGCCGTCAGTTCGACAGTGACAGCCTCAGGTGTGCGCTGCAGATCGGCTCCGGCGAAGTCGGCAGCAGGCGCCACAATCAGGGGAATGGAATTTGTTTCGCGCGGCGCGGGTTCGCCGTCGACCAGGAGGCGCAGGCCGACCGATAGCTGGCCGGCGGCCAGGGCCGTTTGCGCCGCGGCATTGTCAGGCAAGGTGATGGTCAGCGACTGCCCGTTGTCGGCAACCGAGTCCGGCGGCAGCTCGAACAATTCTTCGTTCAGGCGATGGCGCAACAGGACGACATGGCCGGATCCCGCCAGCCGCGCGCCGGTGACCGTGACCGGCTCGCCCAGTCGCGCGCCGCTCTGGCTGAATTGCGGCTCGGCGCGAAATAGCGTCGGCACGGATGGTAGCAGGTCCGGATTGACCAGAACGCCGCGTTCGCGCTGGGTTGCGAGGTCGCGCGGTCCGCGCGACAGCACTGGAAGCGGCGATACGCCGGGTCGCGTGCCCTCGATCAGCACGACCGACGCCTGGTAGGTGGCGGAGGGGCGGTAGTGCGTCTGAATTGCCGACCACAGCTTCGACATCTCGTCGTTGGTCATCACCGACGGCGTCAGCTTGATCTGCTCCACCTGGTCGGCCAGGTCGGAAACGGCGAGCGCCTGAAAGGCTGGCGGTAGCATGCTAACGTCGAGCGGGCTCGGGTCCAGCGCTCGCCGGATCGCCTCGCGATCGAGCACCGGGCGCTCATGCAGCAGATGCATGGCGTAGCCGAGCAGGATCTCCGCCTGGAAATCGGCGCGGCCGTAGGCGGTGAGAACATAATGCAGGTCGAGCGCCAGCGGCGCATTGGTCAGGCGCTCGCCGGTCACCGAACTGCGCGACGGCAGGGCAGCATTGCGCCAGCCCTGATTGGGCGTGACCTGATAGAGGAAGAGATTGAGGCGAGGGGAGGCCTCGGCATCGTCGAGGTCGATTGTATCAGGTGCGACCGCAGTCACGTCGACGGTTACGCCCATCGCATTGCCGGCCTCAATAAGGCCGTTGTCCAGCAGGTTGCGCAGCACCGCCGAGACCGCCCCTATGGCCAATGGCGAGCTCATGAGCGCCCCGTCAGATAGTCGGCTAGCGATACCGAAGGCTGCGCTTTCGCATGGCGCTGCGGGGGCTGCGGCGGCGTATCGCGCGGCGCGCGTACCTCGATGCGATCGATGGTGACGTTGACCACCGGCCGCGTTTCGCGCTCTACCGCAGTGCGGCTGGCTACAACCGCCTGGCTCAGCGGAGCCGACCGGGTGGGCGACGCCCGGTCAATGGCCAGAATCCCCTTGGCCGGCACAATGTGCGGCAGAACGGAAGGAGCGCGCCATAGCTCCGATGCCGCTGGCTGCTGCGGCGGCATCGCAGTTGGCTGCGTAGTGGCGATGGGCGGTGGCATCTTGGGCGTTTCGACAGCGCGGCGTTCAATGCTTGGTAACACCGGCTCGACGTTCTCCCCCGGCGGACGCTTTATCGCTGGCTCACTGGCGAGGGCCGTCGGCCGTTCCGCGGCGGCATGCGGATTCCGCGACATGTCCTCTTTCAACGGATGCCTGACGGGGCCCGCTGCGGGAACCGGCGTAACAGCGGCGGGCGCGGCCGCGCGATCCATCTGCTCGATCGTTCCGAAGCTGGTGCTCTCCGCCACGCCGCTGCCAAAGCGCGTCGGCAACGAAAGCCGCGCGGCGCCTGACTGTTGCTCGCCGAGCGCCAGACTGGCGAGATTGGTCAGGAAGCAGCTCATTGCGCCTCCGCCAGTTGCAGATAGGCGGCGCGCCGCAATGGCGAGAGCGCGAGCACCTCTGCCTCGCTCCAGCCGTAGGCGCGCGCCAGCGCGTCTACTTGCAGCAATGTCCGCTCGGCGAGGTTTCGTACTTCAGCCCACAGCGTTTCGCCGATGTCGAGCAACGCCGGCCAGGCATGGGCGCAGTCCGGGCACGTCAGATCAAACTGGACAATGGCGGCCGGGTCGAGAGCCTCAAGCTGCGCGCCCAGTTCTTCAAGCGCATCGTCATCGCACGCATCCGCGTCGAGGCCCTCCAGGCATTGCGCGAGCAGGGTGCGCGCGACGGCTTGCGGGTGTTCCTTCATCGCGGCCGCGCGCAGATCCTCCACTGTCGGGGCGTGCGCGGCAAGCCGGGTTCCGCGCCACTCGATCGTGACGGCGCCATTGTCGCGGTCAGCCGACAGGTCGGCGAGAAGGGCGGCGCTGTCGACAGTGAACTCAAGCTCGATGCCACAGTGGGGGCACGTGCTGAGTATCGGCCATGCTCCATGAAAATGCGCATTGCGGAGAGCGAGCAGCGCCGTGTTTCGTGCGCCGAGCCTGCGCGGCGGCGCATGACCTGCCAGCAGCGCATCTTCGCGCCGCCAGCGGTCGAGGGCGACGCCTCGCTCCCAAAGGTCGAGTATGTCCCTCTCGCGATGGACTTGGCCCGGCATCGCAGCTCCCTATCAGGCCGGTTCGGTAAAGCGGGGTTCCGAGGGCTCCACGACGTCGAGATCGCGCTCCCAGCCTTCGTTCTCGAGCTTAAGCGTCTGGATGGCCACCGCATTGGCATTGGCGTCGAGGTCGGGCAGCGCTTGGAATTCGGACACCCAGCAGCGCCAGATCTTGTAGGCGAGTACAAGCTGGCCTGCCTCGTTGTAGACCTCCAGGATCAAATCCTTGCGGAAGTCATGGAGCGACACTTCCGCGCCCAGACCCGCGCCAAAGTTCCATATTTTATTGGCCCAGCGCTCGAACTCCAGGTCGTGGGTCACGCCGCGCTCCAGCGTGATCGCCTCGTATTTCGAGCGCCCCGGAGATTTGCGCGACGTGGAGGGATCGCCGCCCTCGCGATGCTCGACCACCTCGGTGGTGCGTTTCAGGGCCGAGACCTTGCTCACACCCGCGACATAGCGGCCATCCCATTTCACCCTGAACTTGAAGTTCTTGTAGGGATCGAAGCGCTGAGGATTGACGGAAAACTGTGCCATCTTTGTCGGTCCTTTCGGCGCTTATGTTGCGATGTCGCCGGCGATCTGCTGGATGCGCAGAACGACGAATTCGGCGGGCTTGAGCGGGGCAAAGCCGACATGGATGTTGACGATGCCAAGGTTGATGTCGGCCTGGGTCGTCGTCTCGCGGTCGCACTTGACGAAATAAGCCTGCTTTGGTGTCGCCCCCTGGAACGCTCCCTGGCGGAACAGACCTTGCATGAACGCGCCGACGTTGAGCCGTATCTGCGCCCACAGCGGCTCGTCATTGGGTTCGAAGACAACCCACTGCGTGCCGCGGAAGAGACTTTCCTCCAGAAATAGCGCCGTGCGGCGCACGGGCACGTACTTCCATTCGGAGCCGCGTTGGTCGTTGCCGTGCAGCGTGCGCGAGCCCCAGACGATGTTGCCGAAAACCGGCATGGTGCGCAGACAGTTGACACCCAGCGGGTTGAGCTGGCCATTCTCGGCGTCGCTCATTGTGATTGTCAGGCCGAGCGCGCCGTTGAGGCTCGCTTCGGTGCCAGCTGGCGCCTTCCAGACGCCGCGCGTCGCATCCGTGCGCGCCATGATTCCAGCGACGGAGCCGCTCGGCGGAAACGCTCTTACGGCATTGGCGCGCAGTGGATCGGCGGCGCGAATCCACGGGAAATAGATGGCGGAGTTTCGCGCATCGGCGCCAGTGATGGCGGCGTCCAGTGTTCCGACATCAGCCACCACTGCGTCGGCATCGCTGTCGACAACGAGAAAGGCCCGGCGTTCACGAGCACGGGTCTGCAGGTCGCCGATGGCTGTCGGATCGGTAAGTCCCGGGACGCAGATAATGTTGAACAGGTCGATGCGGTCTGCGATTCCTCCGATGGCAAACGCCGCCGCCAGAGGTGTGGTGAACTCGGCGTCATTGGGGGCAAGGAAGACGCCGTCGGCGCCACCGGTGAGTGCGGTCGTCGCAAATGTCGGCGCTATGGGAGGATCGCTGGCAAAGGCAAGATCGTCGATGAGCGCCGAGCGGCCGTTGATCACGTTGGGGGCGAAGCGTGCATCGAGCGGATCGAACGAGAGGTTCGCAAAGCTTTCCAGCACCGCATTGTTGGCCGCGGGCTGGATGACTTCGACGCTGAAACGGGTTGCGTCGTCCGGACGCTGCGTGAGGCGGACGCTGAAATCGTGCGCCCAGATGCCGGGTGAGCTGGCCGAAACCGAGAGGTCGCCAAATGCAGCGCTGGCGGCGACCGCATTGTCGGCGTCATCTTCGGCCTCTGTTTGTGCGATACGCCAGACATAGGCGTCCGAACCGCCATTCTGGTAGAAGGCGCGCACGCCGTAGCCTAGATAGGCCTCGTCTTCAGTATGCAGCCCACCGTAGAGCCGCTCGAAATCGGCGAAGCTGGTGATCCGCAAGGCCCGGTCCAGCGGGCCGCGCCTTGCCCAGCCGATGAAGAGTGTGATCGACGTGGCAACCCCGGTAATGGTGCGGACGCCGCTGGGGACTTCCTCGATGTATACGCCAGGATGGAGAAGGGCTACGGGCATGTGGTCTCCTCTCTTCCGCCAGGACGGGTAGCGCTGATCAGCCGAATTTAGTGTTGAGCAGGGGTCGCGTGATCGGTGGGCTTGTCAGCGTCCCACGTTCCGCCATTGCGCGCATGTGCTGATAGGCTCAATCGCGGTCTAGACGAGGAACTAGGCCGTAGCTGTCGCCGCCGCCGATCGGCTTTCCGGCGCCGAGCCAACAGGAAGGACGCAAACCCCTGTTTTCAGCGGGACAAGGGAGGTTTTGGCGTTCCCAGGCCCGGCGCGGCTTTAACCAAAGGATCTAGATCCTTCACTGTTGGGAAATGCTGGGTGCGGGCCCATCATCCTCGCGTCGAGCCGTATTCGACTTGCTCTTGAATTGTCGTTGTTACGTCGGGTGGCGCTGCAAAGGCGTCGGCCGACCTTGGCCTTGGGGACCGATCGCGGATCGAATCGGCTGCCTGGGCCTCAGACCTGCGCCATGGCAGGTCGGGGCATTGCGAAGGGCGTGTGCGGGGAATGGCGGAACGGGTCCCGATCAACGCCAGATGCGTTGCGCAGCCAGACGCCGACTTGACTGCGCCGGGTCAGCCGCAGCTTGCCCAATACGTTGTGAACGTGATTCTTGACCGTGGCGTTCTGGATACCAAGCGCAAAGGCAATCTGCTTGTTGGACAGCCCCTCTCGCAGCAGTGCTGCGATTTCATGCTCGCGCGGCGTCAGCGCATCCGGGTCCGCCTGCGATGGCGCGCCAGCCAGTGCGCCAATGCTGCTCAACAAGAGACCCGCAAAGCGTGGCGTGCAAACCAGTTCGCCGCGCACGGCGCTGTGCACGGCTTTCCCTACTTCCGCAGACGTTGCGCCGGGGGTCACGAAGCCGGCAATGCCTGCCTGGGCGCAGGGCAGCAATACAGTGTCGGCTTCGGCAACGCCGAGCGCCACGACGACCAGCCTCGAATGGGCGGAACGGAGGGAACGTGCTGTATCCAGCGCGCCGCTCATGCGCATATCCACCAGCGCGACGTCGGGCATGAAGCGCGACACGGCCTCGCCGGCGACATCTGGCGCGGCTGTTCCCATCACCAGCAGGGTCTCGTCGTCGTTCAGCGCCTGCGCGATACCTTCCCGCACGAGCCGAACGTCGCTGACAACCAGCATGGAAACAGGACGGGGTTGCGACCACTCGGCATGCTCCCCGTCCGTCGAACGATAATCTTCGCTGGCGACCTTTCCGGGTAGCATTTCCTCTCCAGGTGTGGGTTGGCAGCATCCGCGCCAAATAACTAACTGTCACGACTGCGCGCGGCAGCGGTGCCTAATTCATTCTTCCCCAGTCCATTGAGCCTGATGAGATGATAAGCCAAAAGAATAGCGGCGACAAACGTCTTTGTTTGGCAGCGGCGCAGGATTCGCTGCCACAGGGAGGCGGGCAAGTTACTCAGATCGCTTGCAGTGGATATTAAGACGTGAACTGAGCCGGCGGGCGTCCTTGCGCGGTTGAAACCTGGAACGTCCGGGGCCGGGTGCGCGCCGACACGCGGGACACAGCTGTTCGCCGGGCGACCACAGGCCGCGCAGCCACCGTCGATGCCGTCCTTTGATAGCGTCACGGTTTCGGTTGATGTGACTCCAGTGCTTGTCGGAGGAACTCTGCGGTATCGCTGAAGGTGAACGGCTGCTCGGCAGGTTGGGGCACGAGCTGTCGGCCCTTGAGGTCTGGAGCAGGCGTTGGATCGTGCAGTTCCATCAGCCGCACCACCAGGGACGCGGCGCGCACGTCGCCGCGGATCGCCTTGGCAATCATGGAGACGACGAAGTTCCGCGGCCGCGAGCGCGTCGGCTGGTCCTTCACCTTCGCTGCCGCTGCCTA
>JAJFMR010000173.1 GCA_020696915.1 Rhizobiaceae bacterium
GAATCCAGTCCGATCAGCTCGTCATAGGTCTGGCGGCGTCGCACCACGGCGAAGCGGTCGCCCTCAACCAGCACCTCGGGCACGAGCAGCCGGGTATTGTAGGTGCCGGCCTGTACAGCCCCATAGGCGCCTGCGGTGCCGACGGCGATCAGGTCGCCCGATCGGGGCAGCGGCAGGTCGCGATCCAGGCCGAGAAAGTCGCCGGTCTCGCAAACCGGACCGACCACGTCGGCCCTGATGCGCGGCGTATCCCCGGCCGGTTCCGCGACCGGCCGCATCTCGTGAAACGCGTCATAGAGCGTCGGCCGTATCAGGTCGTTCATAGCCGCGTCCACGATGACGAAGTTCCGGGCGTCGCCGGTCTTCACGTAGATCACCTCGGTAATCAGGACGCCGGCGTTTCCGACGATCAGCCGGCCCGGCTCGAACACGACCTTGAGGCCGAGCTTCGAGACGTGCTTTTTGACGATTGCGGCGTAGGCCTCAGGGAGCGGCGGCGGATCGTTGTCGGTACCGTAGGGGATGCCGAGGCCCCCGCCGAGGTCGACATGGCCGATCTCATGGCCATCGTCGCGCAGCTTGCCAACCAGTTCGGCGAGCAGCGCAAAGGCATCGTCGAAGGGCTGGAGCTCGGTAATCTGGCTGCCGATGTGCATGTCGATGCCGGTGACGTCCAGTCCGGGGAGCGCGGCGGCGCGCGCGTAAACCTGACGCGCCCTTGCCCACGCGATCCCGAACTTGTTTTCTGCTTTCCCGGTCGAAATCTTCCGGTGGGTCCTGGCGTCGACGTCGGGATTGATGCGCAGTGACACCGAAGCCGTCCGGCCAAGCGCGGCGGCGCGCCTCGACAGCAGTTCCAGCTCCGGCTCGGACTCGACATTGAACGACAGAATGCCGGCCTCGAGCGCGAAATCCATTTCGCGTGCCGTCTTGCCGACGCCGGAAAACAGGATCCTGTCGGCCGGGATGCCGGCGGCGAGCGCCCGGCGCAATTCTCCCTCGGACACCACGTCGGCACCGGAACCGAGGCCGGCCAGAACCTTCAGCACGGCCTGGTTCGAATTCGCCTTCATGGCGTAGCAGACGAGTGCGTCGAGGCCTGTGAAGGCTTCTGCAAACACCGTGTAGTGACGGGTGAGCGTCGCCCTCGAATAGCAGTAGAACGGCGTGCCCACGGCATCGGCGATGTCGGGGATCGGCACGTCCTCGGCGTGAAGCACGCCGTTCTGATAGGAAAAGTGGTTCACCTGGTCTGCGGGTCCGGTCAGATTGCCTGGATTTCTGCCCGTCGCGGCAGGAAAAACTGTTGCCTAAAGCAGGGGATCGAGGATGAACGGCCTGTCGGCTCGAGGTTGCTCCGGCTCCGGCGGCACCGGCTGACCGGCCTCCGCTGCATCCTCGCGCGCCTGCACGGCCGCTTCGTAGGGCGTGTCGAGGGGCGCCTTCCGGCCGCAGCCCGAGAGCGCCACGCCCGCCAGCAGAACGAGGCCGAAAAAAACCCTGCTTCCGGTCATCGACGCCATCCCAGCCGCACCCTCTGCAGTCGTGCAAGAAGCCGCTTGTAGCGAAGTTTCGCCGCCTTTGCACCCGCCGTTTGCCCCTGGCCTCATCTCCGCTCCCGGCCCTTCTTCAGGCGCTTTCTCCAGTAGCGTATCTGCTTTCTCACCTGCGCGGGCGCGGTGCCGCCGAAGCTTTGGCGGCTGCGCACCGAATTCTGGACGGTGAGCACCGAGTACACGTCCTCGGTAATTCCGGGATGGATGGACTTGAGATCGGCGAGCGCGAGCTTTTCAAGACCGGACCCCCTCGATTCGGCGAGCGCCACCGCCTTGCCGGCTACGTGGTGCGCCTCGCGGAACGGCAGCCCGAGCTTTTGCACCAGCCAATCGGCCAGGTCGGTGGCCGTAGCGTAGCCGGCGGCGGCGGCGCGCCGCATCGCCCCTGCGTCAAGGACCATGTCACGAACCATCCCGGTCATCGCCGCGAGCATCAGGTCGAGCGTCTCGGCGGAATCGAAGACCGCCTCCTTGTCTTCCTGCATATCCTTGGAATAGGCGAGCGGCAGGCCTTTCATGACGGTGAGCAACGCGATCAGATGGCCGTTCATGCGGCCGGTCTTGGCCCGCACCAGCTCGGCGGCGTCGGGATTCTTCTTCTGCGGCATGATGGACGAGCCCGTCGAGAAAGCATCCGACAGGCGGACGAACCCGAATTGCGGCGTCGACCAGAGGACAATTTCTTCGGCCAGCCGCGACAAATGCGTGGCACAGATGGCCGCCATGGCGAGGAACTCGAGCGCGAAGTCGCGGTCGGACACGCTGTCCAGCGAATTCCTGGTCGGCTCCCGAAATCCGAGTTCGCGGGCCGTCATGCCGCGATCGATGGGATAGCTCGTCCCGGCGAGAGCAGCCGCGCCGAGCGGACTCTCGTCCATCCGGTCGACGCCGTCCCCGGCTCGCGACAGGTCGCGAGAAAACATCTCCACATAGGCCATCGCGTGGTGGCCGAAGGTAACCGGCTGCGCTGTCTGCAGATGCGTGAAGCCGGGCATGACGGTCGCCGCATGTTCCTCCGCGCGGTCGAGAAGTGCCTCGATCAGAGCCTCGAGCGCAACGGTCACCCGCAGCGCCTCTCGCTTCACCCAAAGCCTGAAATCGACGGCCACCTGGTCGTTGCGTGAGCGCGCGGTGTGGAGGCGCCCGGCGGCAGGCCCGATGAGTTCGGCAAGCCGCGCCTCGACGTTCATATGGATGTCCTCGAGCCGCTCGGAGAACACGAAGGTGCCGGATTCGATCTCATGGAGGATGGTGCGCAGGCCGCCCGCGATCTTGTCCCGATCATCGCTGGAGATGATGCCGGTCGCGGCGAGCATACGGGAATGCGCCAGCGAGCCGGCAACGTCTTCGGCATAGAGCTTGCGGTCGAACGGGATCGAGGCATTGATGGCCTGCATGATCGCTGCCGGACCCGAGGCAAAGCGTCCACCCCACATCTGGTTGCTGGATTTGTCGTCTTTCATCGTGGTAACCGGAGGCTTGGAGTCCTGTGGATGTCAGACGAGAAGAAGAAGCTTTTCCCCACCGGCCGCATTATCCTGCTGGCGGCGATGGCCGGCGTGCTGGCCGGCGCGGTTGCGGTATATGTCAGGGCCGGCCTCTCTGGCAACACGCCGCCGGCGGTGCCCGCGGTGATGGTCGGGGCGACAGATCTGGAAGCGTGCGCAGCCAAGGCGGAGGTCGCTGAGGCGGCCGCCGGGGCGGCAACGGGCGCGGTCGCGGCGATGCTGGCCGCCGACCCGCCGCAATCGCTCGCGAGCCTCGCATTCAACGCCCCCGACGGTACGTCCATGACTCTTGCCGAGCGGGCCGGCCGCACCCTCCTCGTCAATCTATGGGCGACCTGGTGCTATCCGTGTCGGGAGGAGATGCCGTCGCTCGACAGCCTGCAGAAGGATATGGGCGGCGAGGCTTTCGAGGTGATGGCGATCAATGTCGACACGGGCGACGACACCAAGCCGAAGAAGTTCCTTGCGGAGGCCGGCATCGAGGCGCTCGGCTACTATCGCGACAGCACGCTCGATCTCTTCAACGAGCTCAAGCGGCGCGGTCTGGCGCTGGGGCTGCCTGTAACGCTGCTGGTAGATGGCGACGGCTGCCTGCTCGCCCATATGAACGGACCTGCGGACTGGGCGAGTCCTGATGCCAAACGGCTGATTGCGGGGGTCATCGGCAAATAGGAGCGTCGCCGTCCGGCCGCGGGGTCTCCATACGCTTGCCGGAACAATCGGCCACTGCAGCGGTTTTGCAGAACAGTCGAAATCACTCGAGCTGTCGCAAACAGGCAGCCGGCACGGAGGACGTGATGCCCAACAAAGGGCGCAGCCACGCGCGGCCGGTCACAAATCAGCCGCTGAACCAGAAAATCTCCGACGACGGCATCGATGCCGAGGCGGACCTGAAGAAGTCGAGCCGGGAACGGGAGGCCCGTCGCAAGGGCGCGTCGCTGAGCACGGATGGCGCGAGCCCCGTCGACCCGGATGACCGCCAGATCATCCGCGGCGTCAACCAGGAGGACCGACACCACAAGCGCCGCACCGACGACTGAGATCTCCTGACATCCGGCATCGGGCCAAAAGAATGCTGGACTACGAATACGCCAGGCAAAAGATGGTCGACACGCACATTGCCCGTCGCGGCGTTCGCGACGAACGCGTGCTGGACGCCATGCGCGAGGTGCCTCGCGAGGTTTTTGTCGAGGAGGGATTCGAGGAGTTCGCCTACGAGGACAGTCCCCTGCCGATTTCGGAAGGACAGACGATCTCGCAACCATTGGTGGTCGCGCACATGATCGAGGCTGCGGAGATCGAGCCTGCCGACAGGGTGCTGGAAGTCGGCACCGGCTCAGGCTATGCGGCCGCGGTCATGAGCAGGGTTGCCGCGGAGGTCTTTTCGATCGAGCGGCATGCAACGCTATCGGAGATGGCGCGGCGTCGGGTCGAAGCTCTCGGCTACCGCAACGTGACGATGAAGATCGGCGACGGCAGCGAAGGATGGCCCGAACAGGCGCCGTTCGACGCCATCCTGGTCGCCGCAGGCGGTCCGACCTTGCCGCCGGCGCTCAAGGAGCAGCTCGAGATCGGCGGCCGCCTGGTGATGCCGGTCGGCAGAGAGCCTCGAAACCAGCGTCTCGTCCGCGTCACAAGGGTCGCCGCCAACCGGTTCGAGGACGAGGACCTCGGCGGCGTCATGTTCGTGCCGCTGATCGGTGCGCAGGGCTGGCAGCCGGACCTGACGGTTCCGCCCCGGCCGGTACACCCGATTTCCCTGCCCGAACAGATCGCCGCCGCGGCGGAAGACCTGCCGAGGATCGATGATCCGGCCTTTGCCGAGACGTTCGACCGGTTCGGCGATCGCCGGGTGGTGCTGCTTGGCGAGGCGAGCCACGGAACGTCCGAATTCTACCGTGCCCGGGCCGCCATCACCCGCCGGCTCGTCGAGAAGCATGGCTTTGAAATTGTTGCAGTCGAGGCCGACTGGCCGGATGCGGCGATCGTCAACCGCATCGCGCGCGGCCTCTCGCCGGCGCCGGACGGACATCCGCCTTTCCAGCGCTTCCCGACCTGGATGTGGCGCAACACGGACGTCGCAGCCTTCCTGGAATGGCTGCGCGCCCATAACGAAGGGGTTGGGGACATTCCATCGCAAGTCGGCTTCTACGGCCTCGATCTCTACAACATGCGAGGCTCGATCGCTGCGGTGCTTGCCTATCTCGACGGCGCCGACCCACAGGCCGCTGCGATCGCCAGGCAGCGTTACGGATGCCTGACCCCTTGGCAGAACGAGCCGTCCACCTATGGGCGCGCCGTGCTTACCTCCGGCTATCGCAAATGCGAGGAAGGCGTAGTCAGCCAGTGCCGGGAGCTGCTGGAGCGAAGCCTCGGGCAGTCCCTGCACGACGACGGTCTTCTCGACGCCGCGCAGAACGCCCGCCTTGTTGCCTCCGCGGAAAAATACTACCGGATCATGTATTACGGCGGCGCGGAGAGCTGGAACCTGCGCGACCGCCACATGTTCGAAACCCTGGACCATCTGCTGGCCTCGGCCGGTCCTTCCTCGAGGGCGGTCGTGTGGGCCCACAATTCCCATGTCGGCGATGCCCGCGAGACCGACATGGGCCGGCTCAGGTCCGAGCTGAATATCGGCCAGCTCTGTCGGGAACGGTTCGGGGAGGCGGCGGCGCTGATCGGCTTCGGCACCCATTCCGGGTCCGTGGCCGCCGCGTCGGACTGGGACGGCGACATGGAGGTGAAGCAAGTCCGGCCGTCGCTGCCGGAAAGCCACGAGCGGCTTTGCCACGACAGCGGCAAAAGCTGCTGTCTGTTGGATTTCGCACGGGCCGACGATCTCCGGCAAGCACTGGCGGAACCGCGGCTGGAGCGGTTCATCGGCGTCATATACCGGTCGGAGACGGAACGTCTCACCCATTACGCCGCGGCAGTGCTGCCGCGCCAGTTCGATGCCTTCGTGTGGTTCGACCGGACCACGGCCGTCACCCCGCTGACCGCCTTCGAGCCGGATCGGGATGCTGTCCCGCTCACCTTTCCCTTCGGTTATTGAGCCTTCCGCCACCGCCGCTCTGCGGCGGGCCGGCCAGAGCCGCCACGAAGCGCTTCAGGGTGCCCTCGACATGTTCTTCGACACGTCCTTGCGGTTCGAAGCTCCACCACAGCAGCGAGCCCTGCCATTGTGTCGCCATGAGCAGACCGATCCTCTTCGGCGCATGCGGAACGCAGTCGAAACAGCCGTCGAGCGCTGCCGACAGTTCCGCCTTCCAGGCTGCACCCCGGGACCGCAGCGCCGGGTCCCGCAGATCCTCGCGGATCACAAGCAGGCCTTGA
>JAJFMR010000174.1 GCA_020696915.1 Rhizobiaceae bacterium
GCCGCGAAGATCAAGATCTGGTTGTTGAAGCCCAGCGCGTTCGTTTCGCCGAGATGGAAGAAGAGCGGGTACTCCTTGGCCTTGGCGGGATAGTAGATCGCCTGGCCATGTGTGAGCGCCAGCACGAAGCCGCGGCCGATCAGCAGCGTCGTCAACGTGGCGATGAAGGCCGGCACCTTCAGGATGGTGACGAGCACGCCGTTGATGAGGCCGATCACCACGCCGAGAACGACGCACAGCGCCACCGACGACAGCACGTCGAGATCGAGAAAGTTCGGCGCGAACAGCCTGGCGAACACCACGGCAACCAGCCCGTAAGTGGAGCCAACCGAAAGGTCGAGGTCCTTGTTGACGATGACGAACGTCATTCCGACGGCCATGATCGCGACCCGCGAGGTGTCGCGCAGCAGCGCATGAAAGGCCTCGGTCGAGCCGAAGAACACCGGATTGACGGCCGCACCGCCCAAATAGATCAGCGCAAGCAGCACGAGCAGCCCCATCTCCCAACCGCCGAACAGCTGGGACGGGGAGCGGCGCGCGACTGCTTGGTGGGACATGCGCGGGTCGGACCTTCCGCCAATCATGGAGATGGGCGGGAGGACTCCGATCCTCCCGCGCCAGGACAGTGACATCGCATCGAGACGCGCTCCTGAAGCACTCCCACCCCTAACCCATCCCCACACGGGTGAGGGGGACGCCATCGCTGCTTCGGCCGTTTGCTGGACGGTCAAATGCCGGATGGGACGTCCCGGATTCCCCTCCCCCTTGTGGGGAGGGGCCAGTGGTGGGGGTGGAAGCGCCGGCCAGGCGCGTCGACCTTCTCATATGCGACAGTCCCCCGCGCTGTCCGGATCAGTTCTCGAAGCGCTTGCCGACGCTTTCGACCGTCTCCTGCGTCACCAGCTGGGCGCGGGTATCGAGGTTGGCTGCCGCGATGCCGCGGTCGATCTGCAGATAGAGCTGCATGACCGGCCAGAACCCCTGCAGGAAGGGCTGCTGCCCGAGCGCGCCGGTCAGGTCGCCGCTTTTCAGCGCATCCTGCTGGGCCGGGCCGAGGTCGAAGCCGTAGGCACAGATCTTCCCGGTCATGCCGGTCTGGGCGACGGCCTTGGCAAGCGCCGGCGTGAACACGTTGTTGCCGGCGAAGGCGCCGACCACGTCACCGCGTGACTCGAACAGCGTGACGATGCCGTTGACCGGGTCGTTGGGATTGGTGTCGATGCCTGTGTTTTCCGGCCCCGCGTCGACCTTGAAGGCGTCGAGTTTGCCGGCGTCCTTCAGGCCCTTGACGATGGCGTTGAATGCCGAGGTCACGCGGTTGTTGACCTCGATATTGCCCATCGCGGTCGACGACGGCAGCACGATCGAGCCTTTCTCGATGCCCTTGTCGGCCAGGCACTTGACGAGTGCCTCGCCGGCGATCGCCGCCGCCGACGCGTCCTGGCCGGTGTGGCTGATGCCATTGCGGTTGAGGATCGAGCCGTCGTAGGAGTTGGTCGTGGCGACCGGTATGCCCTTCGACTCGGCCGCCTTGACGATGTCGTTGTAGGCACCGACCTGCGGCGTCGTCATGATCACGCCGTCGATGGTCGGATCCTGCACGATCTGGTTGAGGATCTCGATTTCCCGGGCCGGATCGTCGGTCGGCGATTCCGACCCGAGCAGCAGGATCTTCGCACCGACCAGATTGCCGGCGACGGTCGCACCGACATAGACCGGATCGAAGAAGCCGTTGCCGGCCGTATGCGTGACGATCGCGAAGGTGAGGTGGCCGTCGGCGGAGTGGAAGTCCTTGGTGCCGGGAGCCTCCTGCGAGGCGTCCGTGAAGGCGTAGCCGCCGACCGCCTTCTCGACGCTGCCTGATTGCGCCAGCGTTTGCGGGATGCCGAGAAGCGACGCGGCGGCACATGCTGCAAGCGGGATTGCAAGTCTCATGGTTCCATCCTCCCATTGTGTCCGAAGATCGGAAGCCTATCGGTGCATTTGTCCGACAATTCCGACCTCTCCGGGATAATCCCAAAGCTCGCTCAGGTAAATAGCGAACTCAGCCGGATGGTTCGTCCATCGACCTTCCCATCCCCTGGATGGGCTTTTGCTTGGGCTCAGGCTGCGCGCGGCGAGGTACGCCTCGAGGCCCTGCGAGTGGGGATTTCGGGCGGCATCAGGAGCCGTTCACCGCAAGGACGATCGCCTCCCGGAGTTCCTCCAGACCCTCGCCCTTTTCCGACGAGGTGGCGAGAACCTCCGGATAGGCTGCCGGACGCCTGGCGATCCTGTCGCGCGTGTCGGCGACCAGCCTCGCCGTCGCGCCTGCCTTCACCTTGTCGGCCTTGGTCAGCACGATCTGGTAGGAGACGGCCGCCTTGTCGAGCAGCGACAGCACCGCCTCGTCGTTCTTCTTGATGCCATGGCGGGCATCGACAAGCAGATAGACGCGCTTCAGCGTCACCCTTCCCTTCAGATAGTCGAAGACGAGCCTGGTCCACGCGTCGACCGTCTCCTTGGGGGCGGAGGCATACCCGTAGCCGGGCATGTCGACCAGCGCCATCGGCGGCAGGTCGCCGGCCTCGCCCGAATGGCCGCCGGGGACGAAATAGTTGAGTTCCTGCGTGCGGCCAGGCGTGTTGGAGGTCCGCGCCAGTCCCTTCTGCCCGACCAGTGCGTTGATGAGGGAAGATTTGCCGACGTTGGAACGCCCGGCAAAGGCGATCTCCGGAGGTCCCGACGGCGGCAGCAGGTGGATGGCGGGCACGCCCCGGATGAACACCCAGGGTACGGCGAAAACTTCGGCGCCGAGCATCGTCTGTTCCGTCAAGCCGCCGCCTCCAGCGCATCGATATCGGCGCCGCGGATGGCATCGAGGTTGCGGGTGATCTTGTCAATCGGCCAATCCCACCACGCCGTCACGAGCAGGCGGGCGACCGTCTGCCTGTCGAAGCGCATCTTCACCACCCTGGCCGGATTGCCGGCCACGATGGAATAGGCCGGGACATCGTGGGTGACCACCGACTTTGCGGCGGCGATGGCGCCGTGGCCGATCGTGATGCCCGGCAGCACCACCGCCTCCATGCCGATCCAGACGTCGTTGCCGACGACCGTGTCGCCGCGCACTTCGCGCGTCCATCTCGCCTCGTCGAAGCCCTGCTCCCAGCCATGGCCGAAGATGTTGAAGGGATAGGTGGAGAAGCCGGACATCGCATGGTTGGCGCCGTTCATGATGAATCGGGCGCCTTCCGCGATCGCGCAGAATTTGCCGATGATCAGGCGGTCGCCGATGAACGGATAGTGGTGCAGCACGCACTTGGTCTGGAACTGGTCGGGACCCTCCGGATCGTCGTAATAGGTGAACTCGCCGATCTCGATGTTGTCGGCCGTGACCAGCGGCTTCAGGAAGCCGACCCGCGTATGCATCGGGATCGGGTGCTTTATGGCGGGGTTCGGTCCTGACATTTCCGGCCCGTGTTGCTCATCTGCACTCTATTATAGAGCGCTTCCCCACGGATTGAATCCGTTCTGCCGACGCGGCAGGCGTCCGCTTTATCGGCAATCCCGGGCGGACTGACGGCCATCTCGCCTATGGCGGCCGGACCGAGGTTGGGTTTGGGTTGTTTTCGGTCGATGGACCTGTGTCGCGCGACGGCTTCCCCCACAGGAAGGAGGTAAAGCCCACAGCTAAACGATCCTGGGTGCGTCCAATCATGTATATTCGGTGAAAAGGGGCAAATGGGGTGGGAAAGATTCGGGTCGGCAGACCGCGAATTCCCTTCATTCACAGAACTGATCTCGGCACCGCAGGCCGCCGCCGCTGACACCCGTTTCGGCGATGCGCGGCTTCTGGGGCCTGATGCGGGCTTACTTTGTGTCCGATCACTGGCGGGAAGCCTGGGCCCTGACAGCGGTAATCGTGGCGCTCACCGCGCTCTCCAGCAAGTCCGGCGTCTGGCTCGCCGAAGCGTCCGGCGAGCACGTGAACTCGATCGCCCACTTCCATGGCGCCGACAACCCGCGGCCGCTCGCCTCGCTGCTTGCCAATGCCGGAGCGCTGGTGCTCCTGGCGGTGCTGAAGGACGACAGCGTCCGAGCATCGTTGACGGGGGGCGACGAAACGGGCTCACGCCGGCGCTGCCGCCCGAGATCACCACCATCCTGGCCGAGACAGGCCCGTTGCATCCGCCGGAGGAACGGCGGCTGCGCCTTCCACGCATCGGACTGAAGCAGAGGTAGGAGGCGTGGCGGGGATTCATGGTGAGCGCCGCCTCGCATCGTCCTGTCCCGCCGTCCCGACCATTGCCGTGATGACGCCCTCGGCCTCCAGTTCGGCAATCTCCTTGGCGGGAAAGCCAGCTTCGCTCAGCACCTCGCGCGTATGGGCGCCGAGCCCGGGCGCAGGCAGCCGTACGGTGCACGGCGTGCCGTAGAGCTTTACCGGAAAGCCGAGCATGCGGACGACGCCGTGGCCGGGCTGATCGACCTCTATCACCATCTCCTGGGCGACGGTCTGCGGATCCTCCAGCGCTTCCTTGAGATCCTGCACGCGGCCACAGGGGACGCCCGCTGCGTTCAGCTTCCTGATCCAGGCTTCCTGCGTGTCGAGCCGGGTGCGGGCATTGAGCAGCGCATTGAGCTCGGCGCGGCGCGCGAACCGCTTCGAATTGCTGTCGTAACGTTCATCCTCCATCAGCAGGCCCAGGCCGAGGACGTCCAGAAAGCGCCTGAGGATGACGTCGTTCGACGGCGCCACGGCGATTTCCCCGTCAATCGCCTTGTAGAGCCCGTAGGGAGCCACAAGCGGGTGGTCGTTGCCGGTGCGCACCGGCTCTCTGCCCGTGGCGAGGAACTCCGAGGCGAGATAGGCCATCATGCTGAGGGCGCTGTTCATCATCGCCGTCTCGACATGCTGGCCCCGGCCGTTCAGGTCGCGGGCGCGCAGGGCGTTGACGATGCCGAAGGCGCAGTAGAGGCCGGCGACGAGGTCGGTGATCGGCTGGGCCACTCGCATCGGAGCGTCGCCTTCGGCGCCATTGACGCTCATCAGTCCGCTCATGGCCTGCGTGATGAAGTCGAAGGCAGGCCGATCGACATAGGGACCGGTGCTGCCGAAACCGTTGATGTTGGCCGTCACCAACCGCGAGTTGATGGCTTCAAGCCGCGACTTGTCGAAGCCCATCTGCGCGAGCACGCCCGGCCGGAAATTATCCACGAGAACATCGGCGCCGGCGACGAGCCGCTTCAGGACCGCGCGGCCGCTCTCGCTATAGAGGTCGATGACGACCGATTTCTTGTTGCGGTTGAACGCGGCGTAATACCAGGAAAACCCGTCGCGCATCGCGCCTTGCTCGCGTATCGGATCGCCCTTTTCAGGTTCGATCTTGACGATCTCGGCGCCCATGTCGCCGAGCAGCATCGTGCAGAACGGGCCGGAAAGAACCCTGCTCAGGTCGATGACCCGGATGCCGTCCAGCGGCGGGCGGAGAGCAGTATGACCGGCCATCTCACCCGTTCGCGGTTCGCACAGTGCTCATCCGATGCAGTTCGAGGCGCGGTCCGGCCTTCATCACCTGCCCGGGCAGCGCACGGCCGATGACCCTTTCGAAACCGCGCGCGACGGCGATCAGGCGGTTGAGGTCGACACCGGTCTCCACGCCGGATTCGTCAAGCATGTAGACCAGATCCTCGGTGCAGATATTGCCGGTCGCCCCGGGCGCGAATGGACAGCCCCCGAGCCCGCCGATGCTCGCCTCATAGCGGGTGACGCCTTCGAGAAGCCCGGCATAGACGCAGGCGAGGCCGACGCCGCGGGTGTTGTGGAAGTGGAGCGCGATGCGCGTTTCCGGAACTGCCTGCTTCAGAGAGCGGCAACGCTCCTGAACCAGAGGCGGCGTCGCCATACCCGTGGTATCGCCAAGCGACAGCGTGGTGATGCCCATGTCGCGATAGGCGCGCGCAATATCCACCACCGCCTCGACCGGAACATCGCCCTCGAATGGGCAGCCGAAGGAGGTTGCGATCGCACCGTAAACCTCGATGCCGGCCCCTTCGGCAATCCGACAAATCTCCCTGAATCCGGCAAGCGAGGCGGCGCGCGAGCGGTTGACGTTCTTGCGGTTGTGGCTTTCCGACGCCGACATGAAAATGACCATGGCGTCGACGGACGTCTCGGCGGCGCGTTCCGCGCCCTTGGCATTGGGAACGAGGGCGGTCAGGACCGCGCCCTTGCTCCGGTCGATCCCGGCGAGAACTTGGGCGGCGTCGCGCATCTGCGGCACGGCGCGCGGCGAGACGAAGGACGTGACCTCGAGATGCCGAATGCCGGCGTCTATCAGCCCGTTGATCAGCGCGATCTTGTCGTCGCTCGCCACCCAGCCGGGTTCCGACTGCAGCCCGTCCCTGGGGCCGA
>JAJFMR010000544.1 GCA_020696915.1 Rhizobiaceae bacterium
AGATCGACCAGCGGATGACCGAGTTCATCGGCGAGCATTTCGATCTGCCGTGGGACGAGGCGCGGCGGCGTCAGAAGCAGTATTTCCGCGATTACGGCACGACGCTGCGCGGCCTGATGACCGAGCACGATATCGATCCGATCGCTTTCATGGACTATGTCCATAACATCGACGTGACGCCCGTGAACCCCAGCCCGGAACTGGACACGGCGCTGGAAAGGCTGCCCGGCCGCAAGGTGATCTACACCAACGGGTCATGCCGGCATGCCGACAATGTCCTGGGCCGGCTCGGCATCGCGCGGCACTTCGACGTGATCTACGACATCGTGGCGGCCGACTATGTGCCCAAGCCCGACCCGCGTCCTTATGCCCACCTGATCGAATTGCACGGCATCGATCCCCGCAGCGCCTGCATGGTCGAGGACATCGCCCGCAATCTGGTCCCTGCGGCGGCACTGGGCATGACGACGGTCTGGGTCAGGTCGGAAATCGATTATGCCCGCCCGGACCGTGGCGGGGTTGGTACGGGCGATCATATCGACCATTCGGTGGACGATCTGACGCTCTGGCTAGCCGAATTGACTTCAGCGCTCTGATGGCGGCAAATGCATCCAGATGGTCCATAACCCCGTCATTCAGTTGACAGTGGGCAGTTGACAGTGGGATTACCGGTGACCCATGTTCCCGTTCCATCGTTCCTGTCACCGATTTAGAAGCCGGACCTGAACCCGCCATGACCACTGATCTCCAGAACGCCATCGAATCCGCCTGGGAAGACCGCGACCAGCTCAACACCGGCACCAAAGGCGCCGTCCGCGATGCCGTGGAGGCGGCGCTTGCCGGTCTGCGGCGCTTGCCGGTCTGGACGAGGGCCGCTTCCGCGTGGCGGAGCGCACGGGCGACGATTGGCAGGTCAATCAGTGGCTCAAAAAGGCCGTGCTGCTGTCGTTCCGCCTGAACGACATGACGACGATCCCCGGCGGCCCGGTCGATCCCAACCTCGGCGCGTCGGTCTGGTTCGACAAGGTGCCGTCCAAGTTCGCCGGCTGGGACGATGCCCGCTTCCGCGCCGCCGGTTTCCGCGCCGTGCCCAACGCCGTGGTCCGCCGCTCCGCCTACATCGCCCCCGGCGTCGTCCTGATGCCGAGCTTCGTCAATATCGGCGCCTATGTCGACAGCGGCACGATGGTCGATACCTGGGCCACTGTCGGCTCCTGCGCCCAGATCGGAAAGAACTGCCATATCTCCGGCGGTGCCGGCATCGGCGGCGTGCTTGAGCCGCTTCAGGCCGGTCCGGTCATCATCGAAGACAATTGCTTCATCGGCGCCCGCGCCGAAGTGGCGGAAGGCGTCCGGGTCGAAACCGGCTCCGTCCTGTCGATGGGCGTCTATCTCGGCGCTTCCACCAAGATCGTGAACCGCGAGACGGGCGAGGTCCTGTATGGCCGCGTACCGCCCTATTCGGTCGTCGTATCCGGCACGATGCCGGGTAAGTCGCTGCCGGACGGCAGCCCCGGCCCCAGCCTCTATTGCGCCGTGATCGTGAAGCAGGTCGATGAGAGGACCCGCTCCAAGACCTCGATCAATGAACTGCTGCGTGCCTGATGACGAGCGAACCGGTTGCCGATCCTGTAGCGCTGACCCAGGCCCTGATCCGCTGCCCGAGCATCACGCCGGCCGATGCCGGCGCGCTCGACGTGCTGGTCCGGGCGCTGGAGCCTTTGGGCTTCGTCTGCCACCGGCTGCGGTTCGAAGCCGAGGGCACGCCGCCGATCGACAACCTGTATGCCCGGCTGGGCACATCCGGCCCCAACCTCTGCTTCGCCGGGCACACCGATGTCGTGCCGCCCGGCGATCCGGCCGCTTGGGGTGCCGACCCGTTCGCGGGAGCCATCGCCAATGGCAAGCTTTATGGCCGGGGCGCCGCGGACATGAAGGCGGCGGTCGCCGCCTTCGTCGCGGCGGCTGGCCGGCGGCTGGCGGCGAAGGGTGCGCCCTCCGGCTCGATCAGCCTGCTGATTACCGGCGACGAGGAAGGTCCCGCCGTCAACGGCACCCGCAAGGTGCTGGACTGGCTGGTGGAACAGGGCGAGGTTCTGGACGCCTGCATCGTGGGCGAACCGACCAACCCCAACTACCTTGGCGAGATGATCAAGGTCGGGCGGCGCGGCAGCATGATGGGACATCTGACCGTTCATGGCACGCAGGGCCATGTGGCCTCTCCGCATCTGGCCGACAATCCCCTGCCCCGGCTGGTCCGGATGCTGGCGGCGCTGACCGCCGAACCGCTGGACCGGGGCAATGAGCATTTCCAGCCCTCCACGCTGGCGCTCACCACGATCGATGTCGGCAATCCGGCCGACAACGTGATCCCCGCCAAGGGATCGGCCAGCTTCAACATCCGTTTCAACGATGAGCATACGTCGGATACGCTGAAGAACTGGATAAGGCGGAAGTGCGACAGCGTCGGCGGACCCTATGATCTGGCGTTCCGGGTCAGCGGCGAGTCCTTCCTGACGCTTCCGGGCCGCTTGAGCGATCTGGTCGCGAGCGCTGTTCAGCGCGTGACGGGGCACCGGCCGGAACTCAGCACCACCGGCGGCACATCCGACGC
>JAJFMR010000175.1 GCA_020696915.1 Rhizobiaceae bacterium
GGAAGGTGGCGAGGCCGGACTCGGCCGAAACGCCGGCGCCGGTGAGGACGACGATTGCCGAAGGACGGGTCACGCGCGCCCCGCCTGAAACCCGCCGGCGCGTCGCGGCGGCAGCGGCGAAGTCCTCAAACCCTGGTGCCGCCGACGGTCATCTGGTTCATCCTGAGATGCGGCTGACCGACGCCGACCGGCACTCCCTGACCCGCCTTGCCGCACATGCCGATGCCGGTGTCGAGCTTCATGTCGTTGCCGATCATGGTGACGCGATGCATCGCATCGGGCCCGTTGCCGATCAGCATCGCGCCCTTGATCGGCTGTGTCACCTTGCCGTTCTCGATCATGTAGGCTTCGGTGCAGCCGAACACGAACTTGCCGGAGGTGATGTCGACCTGGCCGCCGCCGAAGGAGACCGCGTAGATGCCGTGATCGACGGAGGCGATGATTTCCTCGGGCGTCCTGTCGCCGGCCGTCATGAAGGTGTTGGTCATGCGCGGCATCGGCTGATGCGCGTAGGATTCGCGACGGCCGTTGCCGGTCGCGTTCATCCCCATCAGCCGCGCATTCTGCCTGTCCTGCATGTAGCCGACCAGCTTGCCGTCCTCGATGAGAACGTTGCGGTTGGTCGGCGTGCCCTCGTCGTCGACGGTGAGCGAGCCGCGCCGCTCGGGAAGGGTGCCGTCGTCGACGACGGTCACGCCCTTCGCCGCCACCTGCTTGCCGAGCAGCCCGGCGAAGGCCGAGGTCTTCTTGCGATTGAAGTCGCCTTCGAGCCCGTGGCCGACCGCCTCGTGCAGCATGACGCCCGGCCAGCCGCTGGACAGCACGATGTCGAAGGTGCCGGCGGGCGCCGGGATCGCCTCGAGATTGACGAGCCCCTGCCTGAGCGCTTCGGCCGCAACCGCCTTCCAGCTGTCCTCGGCAACAAACTCGCCGAATCCCTTGCGGCCGCCCGTGCCGAAGGAGCCGGTCTCCTGGCGGTCGCCGTCACCGACCACGACCGCGACGTTCATGCGCACCAGCGGCCGCACGTCGCGGACGATCTGGCCGTCGGCGCGCAGGATTTCGACATGCTGCCACGAGGAGGCGAGCGAGGCGGTAACCTGCCTGACGCGCGGATCCTGCGCGCGCAGATGCGCATCGATCTCCTGCAGGAGCTTCGCCTTGGCCTCGAAGGTCGGAGAGCCGATGGGGTTGTCGTCGCCGTAGAGATGCCGGTTGGTGCGTGGCGGCGCCTCGGCCAGCGTCCCGGAATAGCCGGCCTTCACCGCCGAGACGGCGTCGGCGGCGCGCAGCAGCGCGGCTTCCGAAAGCTCGCTGGAATGCGCATAGCCGGTGGCCTCGCCGGCCACGGCGCGCAGGCCGAAACCCCGGTCGGTCGAATAGTTGGCCGTCTTCAGGCGGCCATTGTCGAACATCAGCGCCTCGCCCTCGCTCTGCTCCAGATAGAGCTCGCCGTCGTCGGTGCCGTTGATCGTCTCCGCCACGATCCTGCGGATCTGGTCCTCGGACGTGTCGAACTGGTCGAGAAGAGTGGTCATCGGGGCCGCCTTGGCTCTGTGGGAGTACCTGCCATGTAGGCGGCGACGGCCGCCTCGGCAATCTCGATCAGGGAAAAACCGCCCCTGCGCCTGGTTCCTCGACCTGTGACGAAAGCGAAGGACTTGTCGCGCGGGCACGGATGCCGGCGGCGATGGCGAGTGCGGCGGCGATCAGCAGCGCCCCGACGGCGAACGTGATGCGCATGCCGGAAGCGACGGCGCCGGGATCTGCCGTCGTGATGCCGCTTGCCGCCGAGGCTTGCGCAAACACGGCGCCCATGGCGGACGCGCCGGTGATCAGCCCGAGATTGCGCGACAGATTGAGCATGCCGGAGACGACGCCCCGCTCGCCCTGCTCGATATCCGTCATGACGGCGGTGTTGTTGGCTGTCTGGAAAACCGCATAGGAGAGGGTGATGGTGACGATCGGGGCGATGTATCCGCCGACGCCGAGCGCTGAGGGCAGCGCGGCCAGCAGGACGGAGCCGGCTCCAATTCCGCAGAGGCCGATCATGATCATGCGTGGGGCGCCGAAGCGATCCGCCATGCGGCCGGCCGGCACTCCGGCGAGCGCCGCGACGATCGGACCAATAGACATGGCGATGCCGACGGCGCCGGCGTCGAGGCCCAGCCCTTGCGAGAGATAGAACGGCCCGACCACCAGCGTCGTCATCATCACAGTGGAAACGAGCGCGCTCTGGGCCAAGCCAGCGCTCAGCACGGGATTGCGAAAGATGGTCAATCGAACCAGCGGTGCGGCTCCCCTTTTTTCGGCGAGGATGAAGAGGCCGATGCCGGCGGCCGCCCCCGACAGGAGCGCCACGTTGAGCGGACCGAAACTGCCGCGTCCGACGGTCATGGCCAGTGCATAGGCCGCCAGCGACAGGCCCAACAGCAGCGTGCCCCAGCCGTCGAAGCCTGCCCGGCTGAGCTTCGGGACCCGACCGTCGCGGGGCAGGTGCCGATGCGCAAGAAAGAGCGCCAGCATGCCGAGCGGCAGGTTGACCAGAAAGATCGTCCGCCAGCCGGTGACGGAGATCAGCAGGCCGCCAAGCGATGGACCGAGCGCGGTGCCGATCGCCGACATCGTTCCGATGAGACCCATGGCTGTTCCCATCTTCGTCTTCGGAACGGTCTCGCCGACGAGCGCCATGGCCAGCGCCATCATTATGGCCGCCCCGATACCCTGAATCGCCCTCGCGGCGACCATCACCGGGAGCGTGGGGGCCGCGCCGCCGAGAAACGAAGCGGTCGTAAAAAGGAAGATCCCGATGAGCAGCAGCCGTCGACGGCCAGCCATGTCGGCGAGCCGGCCGACGCCGACGATGAGCGTGGTCATGGCAAGCAGATAGGCCAGCACGATCCATTGGGCCTGCTGGAAGGAGGCGTCGAAGGCCTGTGTCAACGTCGGCAACGCGACATTGGCGATGCTGGTGCCGAGCGAGGCCAGCAACATCGACAGGGCAAGGCCGGCGAGCGCTGAGCCCGGCGAGGCGATACGCTGCACTTTTGCGGAGCTGGCATGTGCGGCTGGGGAAGGCGCGGGGCTGGCGGCTGTCATCGAAAGGCTCTCCTGTGCGAGCGTCCGGATGTAGTCCGCCGCCAGCCATGGCGGAAGGCGCATCATTTGCAGTTTATTCGTGCGCCGAACGCCACATCACGAGCGGGCTGTGCTATGGTCGCGGCATGGCGCCCGATCTCAACCTTCTCGTCACCCTGGACGCGCTGCTTTCGGAAGGCAGCGTCGCCGGCGCCGCCCGGCGGCTTCGGCTCAGCCCGTCCGCCATGAGCCGGGCCCTGGCGAGATTGCGCCAGACCACCGGCGATCCGCTGCTGGTCAGGGCGGGGCGCGGTCTTGTCCCCACGCCCCGCGCGATCGAGCTCGGCGAGCGGGTCGGCCGACTGGTCGAGGACGGAACAGCGGTCCTGCGTCCCGCCGAGAAGATCGACCTCGGGCAACTCGTCCGCACCTTCACCTTGCGAACCAGCGAAGGTTTCGTGGAGAACTTCGGACCGGACCTCGTTTCGCGTGTCGGCGAGCAGGCGCCAGGCGTTCGGCTTCGGTTCATGCCAAAGACCGACAGGGGCAGCGCATCGCTGCGCAATGGGGAAGTCGACCTGGAGACCGGCGTCGTCGGGCAGGAAACGGGTCCGGAAGTGCGGGCGCAGGCACTGTTCCGGGACCGCTTCATAGGCGTCGTCCGGATGGGCCACGAGTTGAGCCGCGGCAAGATCACGGTCTCCCGTTACGCTCGCAGCAGGCACATCCTGGTCTCACGTCGGGGTCTGGACTCGGGCCCGATCGACGAAGCCTTGAAGCCGTTGGGGCTGGAAAGGCAGATCGTCACCATCGTCGGTGGCTTTGCGGCCGCGCTTGCCCTCGCCCGGGCCACCGATCTGATCGCCAGCGTTCCCGAACGGCATACCGGCAAGCTGCGCTCCGGAATGCACGGTTTCTCCCTTCCGGTCGCCATCCCCGGGATCAGCGTATCATTGCTCTGGCACCCGCGGCTGGATGCCGACCCGGCGCACATATGGCTGCGCGACTGCGTTCGCGGCGTTTGCGCCGCGCAGTTCGCCGATGCACGGACGGAACTTTGAGCTTTTAGAAAGCAGCCAGGGGTCGGGTCTCCCGAGGTGGGCGATAGCGAGGCCGCTCGCGGCATCGTCATGCGACTCATCGCCGGGATGGTGTGTGGACTGGCTATCCCCCTGTCGCGACAAGGCGGCCGTGCCCGGCTTGCATCACGCGCCCGGGTTACCCGCGATCCAAAGGCTTCTTCTTCAGGGCAGGGCGTCGAAGGCTTCGCCGAAGCCCGCGAGGTCGACGGGAATGCCGATGCCCTCCTCGGGCGTGGCGAACACGATGAAGGTCGCTTCCGTGCCGGTCCTGAGCGTGTCGATCAGCGGCTTCTCGAGAATGACCTCGGCATAGCAGCCATCGGCGAAGCACTGCTTGAAATAGGCCCGTCCATTGTCTTTCTTGTCGATGTAGAGGCCGAGGCCGGTGGGCAGGAGCACGCCGAGCGGCGCCAGCACCCGCATGATCTCCGCCTTGCGGTCGGCGGTCCTGAGTATAACCACGGAAAGGCCGAGATCGGCCCGGTCCTCGGCGACCACGTTCTGCATCATGATGCATTGCTCGACGCTCGAACCGGGCGGCGTGTCGCAGATGATCGACCATGAGCCATGTGTCGACTTGACCGTGCCATTCTGCTGCGCAGCCGCCGGCACGCCGCCGCCGGCCAGCGCGCAAGCGAGGGCCAGCTTCGCAATCGTGTTCCCAGGCCTGATTGTCATGGCGGCTCCAGTGCGAATCACGGGGTTGGGGACCCCGGACAGTCGCGAGTATATAAGGGTAAGACCGCGCCCGGACCAGCGGACGGCGTCGGATCAGCATGCTTTTCCGCGGCAATTTTGCCCGAATTGCGACGGCGCGGCGGGGGCGCCGCAGCGATCGCGGCGTCTCGCCGGCGGCATTGCATGCCGTTCGGGTCGGCCTGCCGCCTCGCGCAAAAATGCCGCACGGACTTGCCGGCTCCTTCCTTGCGGTAGCAAACAGAGTATGGTTTGAACCAGCCCGTATCCGGGCCGCGGACTGGCGATCCGCATCCTTGGCCTGCCCTCCACCAAGCGGGAGACGAAGACGGCGATGAGACGATTTGTTGCAGCGGCGGCGGCCTCGGCGGCACTCCCCGCGCCGGCCGCTATGGCAGCCCAGCCGACGGACTGGCAGATCAGGTTCCAGCCTGCGGCGACTGCGATGATGGAAGAAATCGCGTGGTTCGAGGCCTACACGCTGTGGTTCATCGTTCCCATCACCGCGCTGGTCCTGGTGTTGATTGCCTGGTGCATCGTGAAGTTTCGCGCGAGCGTCAATCCGACGCCGTCGCGCACCAGCCACAATACGGTGATCGAGGTCATCTGGACCGTCGGGCCGGTCATCGTTCTGTTGTTCCTCGCCGTGCCGTCCTTCCAGCTCCTCACCTCGCAGTACACACCGCCCGAAGAGGCGGCGCTGACCGTCAAGGCGAGCGGCAACCAGTGGAACTGGGACTATGAATACCAGATCGAAGAACCGCTCTCGTTCAACTCCTCGCTTCTCCAGGACGACGACCGCCCGGCGGCCGGCAAGGAAGACCGGGGCGCCTATCCGCGCCTGCTTGCCGTCGACAACGAGCTTGTCGTGCCGTCGAACAAGGTGGTGCGCGTGCTGGTGACTGCCAATGACGTGCTCCATGCCTTTGCCATGCCGGCGTTCGGCGTGAAGACGGACGCGGTGCCGGGCCGCATCAACGAGATCTGGTTCAAGGCCGGGAAGGAAGGCCTCTTTTACGGGCAGTGTTCCGAATTGTGCGGCAAGGACCACGCCTTCATGCCGATCGCCATCAGGGTCGTGAACGATGCCCAGTACGAAACCTGGCTGGCTGCCGCGCGGAGCGATCTCGGCGGCGCCAACCGCGCGTTGATGGCGGCGGTCGATGGCCCGGCGCCGGTCGACGTGGCCGGCAATTGAGCATGTCGGGCCGAGACCACGAAACGGAGCGGAACATGGCAGGCGCGGCAGCTCACGACGACCATGACCACAAGCCGTATCATGGCTGGGTCCGCTGGGTGTACTCGACCAACCACAAGGACATCGGCACCCTCTATCTTATCTTCGCGATCGTCGCCGGCATCATCGGCGCGCTGCTGTCGATCCTGATGCGCTGGGAACTCTCCGAACCGGGCATCCAGATCTTCACCGGCCTCGCCCAGCTGGTCTACGGCGTCGACGATGCCGCCGCGGCGCTCGACGTCGGCAAGCAGATGTACAACGTCTTCACCACCGCG
>JAJFMR010000176.1 GCA_020696915.1 Rhizobiaceae bacterium
GGGCGCTCGCGCAAGCGGCAGCCGGTGCTGCAGGCGGGAAACCGCGTCGACCTCATCTGGCGGGCGAGGCTCGACGAGCATCTCGGCACGTTTCAGGCGGAAGCGGTCGAGTTGAATGCCGCGCGGCTGTTCGACAGCGCCGCTTCCGTTCACGGCCTGCAGGTGCTTGCCGCCCACGTCCGGCTGCTGCCGGAGCGCGATCCGCATGAGCGGCTTTACGATACGCTGCGCCTGGTGATCGCCCATCTGGAGGATGCCGAGGCGGCCGGGGAACTCGTCGTGCGCTTTGAAATGCTCCTGCTCGACGAACTCGGCTTCGGTCTCGATCTTTCCGAATGCGCGGCCACCGGGGCACGCGACCTGCTTGCCTATGTGTCGCCGAAATCCGGACGCGCAGTGTCGCGGGCCGCCGCCGAACCCTGGAAGGACAGGCTGCTCGCGCTGCCGGCTTTCATGTTGCATGGGTCGGGCCTGCGCGCCGGCGGGAACGACCTCGACGCCGCTTTCCGGCTGACCGGCTACTTTCTGGGGCGCAATGTCTACGAGCCGCGCGGCATCTAGGAGCCGCAGTCGCGGGCGGCCTTCCTGGCGGCGCTGAAGCGCCACTACGCCGCACGGCCCGCCGGCGGTGGCGAGGGCGTGGCATGAGTGGCGCGGCCGCCCGCGCGGATGGGTGAGCGCCGTATCGAGGGGTAGCGGCCCGGGGGTAGGGAAGAGATGCTGCAAGAGCTGGTCCCGATAATTGCAATCGTGGTGCTTTTCGTGCTCGTCCTCCGGCAGCAGGGGCGGCTCGCGCTGCTCGAGCGGGAGATCGGCGCGCTGCGCGAAATGCTGCTGCCGCGCGAGCCGCTGGGCGGACGAGAAACAGCGTCCGTTGCGGGGCGCCGCGTGGTGCCGGTCGTTGCCGGCGCCGCAAAGGCGCCGGCCGAGCCGGAAGCGGCTGCGGTGCAAGGGCCGGAAGCCGGAGCAGCTGCCGCCGGTCCGTGGAGCCCGCCCGCCCCGTCGGCGCCGGCTTCCGAGGCCGCTTCGCCGCGGCAGCGCGGACGACCCGATATCGAGACAGCGCTCGGCACGCGGTGGGCCGTGTGGGTCGGCGGCATCGCGCTGGCGCTTGGCGGCCTGTTCCTCGTCCGTTATTCGATCGAGGCCGGCATGTTCGGGCCCGGCGTCCGCCTGGGCATGGCGGCGCTGTTCGGGCTGGTTCTCGCCGCCGGGGGCGAGTTCATCCGGCGCACGGGCTTCAGGGTCCCGATCGAGGGACTGACCGGCGCCTACGTGCCGGGCATCCTGACTGCCGCCGGTTCCTTCACATTGTTCGGCACGGTCTACGCCGCGCATGGCGTCTATGGGTTCATCGGCCCCGGCCTCGCGTTTGCCCTGCTGGGAGCGATTGGCATCGGCACCATCGCGCTGGCGCTCGCCCACGGCCAGGCTTTGGCGGGAATCGGCCTGCTCGGCTCGATGGCGACGCCGATCCTCGTCTCGTCGCAGTCGCCGAGCGCCTGGGCGCTGTTCGGCTACCTTGCCATCGTTCTGGTCGCCAACACGGCAATCGCTCGGCTGCGCGGCTGGGTGCTGGTCGCCGCCGGCGGCTTTGCCGGCGTCGGTCTCTGGCAGGTGCTCTATCTGATCCCCGGCCAGCCGGTCGACCTCGCCGTCGTGACGTTCATCGACATGGCGATCCTCGCTGCACTCGCCGTGCTCTGGCTGCGCGGTCGGCCCGGCGACGTGCTCCCTGGCTCCGCGACCGACTGGCCGTCCACCGCCGCTGCCGTTTTCATGTCGGCCGCGGCAATGCGGCTGCTCCTCGGACCGGATCTGCAGCCGGCCGGCGGCGCCACCTGCGGCGCCGCCATCATCGTCGCGATGCTGCTCGTGGCGCTCTATCGGAGGCCGGCCGCGCCGCTGCTCCACGCGGCCGGCGCCGCGACAGTGCTGGTCTACGCCGGGGCAGCCTCGACCGGCACGGTCCTGCTTGGCGTTCCGGGCGGCGAGGTCATTCTCGACTCGGAGCCGGTCTTTGCCGCAGCGGCGACGCTGCGCCCGGCCGGCACCGTGCTGGCGCTGGCCTTCCTGATGGCCGGGCTCCGGCACGGCAGCCGTATCGTGGCCACCGCGCCGTTGCATGCTGCAGCCTGGGTGGGCTGGGGCGCGCTCGTGCCGCTCGTCGTTCTCTTCTCGCTCTGGGTCCTCTTCGGCAACCTCGACATCGACATTTTCCATGCATTGCTGGCGCTGCTGCTCGCCGCAATCCTGATTGCCGCAGCCGAGCGTGTGGCCCTGAACGAACGAACGCCGCGTGCCGGCGGGCCGGCGGTCTCGCTGGGCCTGGCCGGAGCCGGCATTGCCTCGATGCTGATGCTGCACATGGCATTCGGCTCGCTCTGGACCACCGTTCTCGCCGGTGCGGCTGCGGCCGTGCCGGCGCTGGCGACCCGTCTTCGCCGCTATCCGGTGCTCGGCTGGCTGGCGCTCGGCGCCGCGCTCGTGGTCGCCTGTCGTGTCTCGCTGGATCCGACGATCGTCGGCGCCGACCGGCTTGGCAGGACGCCGGTGTTCAACGCGCTGCTTCCCGGCTACGGCATTCCCGCGCTCGCTTTCGGCTTTGCCGCATGGCAACTGGCGCGTACGACGGATGGCCGGCCGCGCCTGGCCATGGAAGCGTCGGCTGCGCTCTTTTCCCTGCTCGCTCTGGCGATGCTCGTGCGCCACGCCATGCATGGCGGCGTGATCGACGACGCCCTGCCGACGCTTGCCGAGCAGGCGATCTATACGCTGCTGGCGATCGGCGCCGGCGCCATCCTGGTCGCCATCGACACGCGGTCGCCGAGCGCCGTGCTGCGCATTGGCTCGCTGGCAGCGGGCGTGCTCTCGACGGCCTTCGTCGTCGGTCAGCATTTCGTGTTCTTGAACCCGCTGCTCACCGATGAAGCGACGGGACGCGTCCCGGTCTTCAACCTCCTCTTCCTTGCCTATCTTCTGCCGGCACTGGCGGCCGGCGCGCTGGCGCTCTACGCCCGCGGCAAGCGCCCGCAATGGTATTCGGCGATGCTCGGGCTGCTCGGCTCGGCGCTTTTTTTCGCTTATGCGACGCTGTCGGTCAGGCGGCTGTTCCAGGGCGAGCACCTCGCCCACTGGGCCGGCATGGGCCAGTTCGAAACCTGGTCCTACTCGGCCTTGTGGCTCGGCATGGGCGTCGGGCTCCTGGTGGCGGGCCTGCGGATCAGGTCGCAGGTGGTGCGCGTCGCCTCCGCCGTGCTGATCGCCGTCGCCGTGGCCAAGGTGTTCATCTTCGACATGTCGGAGCTGGAGGGCGTGCTGCGAGCGCTGTCGTTCATCGGTCTCGGCGCCGTGCTGATCGGCATCGGACTGTTTTATCAGAGGCTGCTTGGCAGGGATGTCCGGGCCGACGCCATGCCGGCGCCGCCGGCAAGCGCCTGAAGATCGGACCGCCAGGCAGGTTCGCCGGCTCTCGCTACTCGGCTGCCATCGGCTGCAGCCGTTCGACGGGCCGTTCCTCTATCGGCCAATGCACGACGGCGGCGAAGATGCCCAGCGCGACCCCCAGCCACCACACGGGGTCGTAGGTCCCGAACCGGTCGTAAAGGTAACCGCCCATCCACACGCCGAGGAAGGATCCGATCTGGTGCGACAGAAAGACGACACCGCCGAGCATGCCGAGGTGGCGCGTGCCGAACATCACCGCCACCAGGCCGTTGGTCGGCGGCACGGTCGACAGCCATAGGAGGCCCATGACCACCGAGAAGACGATGACGCTCGTCCCTGTCTGCGGCAGCAGCAGAAAAACCGTTACGGCAACCGAGCGGCCGATATAGATCCAGGCCAGGAAGATGGGTTTGGAGTATCGCTGACCGATCGCGCCGGCGGCCAGCGATCCGATGATGTTGAAGAAGCCGATGAGGGCAAGCGCGATCACCGCGTAGCGCGCATCGATGCCGAGGTCACCGATATAGGCGGGGAAGTGCGCGGTGATGAAGGCGATCTGGAAGCCGCAGACGAAGAAGCCGGCGACGAGCAGCATGTAGCTCCTGTGGGCGGCGGCCTCCGACAGGGCGTCGGCCAGGGATTGGGAAACGGCGTGCTGCAACCCCGCACCAGAAGCCTGCGAGCTGCCCCGGAGCGGCGCCGCCAGCACCGGGATCGCCAGCATCATGACGCTCATGATGATCAGCGTGTCCGACCATCCGTAGGCCGAGATGAGGCCCTGGCTGAAGGGTGCGAAGAGAAACATCCCCGCCGAACCGGCAGCCGTGCCGATGCCGAACACCATGGAGCGGCGTTCCGGCGGCGTGTGGCGTGCGAAGGCCGCCAGCACGATGGAGAAGGAGCCAGCCGCGACGCCCATGCCGGCGAGCACGCCGCCGCCGATGTGGAGCAGCGCGGGGCTGTCGGCGACCGCCATCATCCATAGCCCGGCGGCGTAGATGATGCCGCCGAGCGCCAGAACCCGCCAGGTGCCGTAGCGGTCTGCGATCGCGCCGAAGATCGGCAGGCTCAGCCCCCAGGAGAGGTTCTGGATGGCCATCGCCAGGCCGAAAGTGGTCCTGTCCCAGCCTCTGTCGGCGAGCATCGGCAGCTGGAAGAATCCCATCGCCGAACGGGGGCCGAAGGTCATCGCCGCAATCACGCAGCCGCAGATTATGATCAGCCAGGGTACCGACCGGGTCGAGTTCGGGTTCTGCAGCGTCATGCGGGTCTCCGGAACGCGGCTACATAGCCCAATCGAGCTGCCCTTTCAAAATGAATTGGTTGCATCGGATGCTTCAATGCCGTTGATGCATCACCCCGCCGGGAATAACGGTGCGGTGCCGTGCGTTCATGGGGCGGCGGAGGTGGCGCGTCTTCACATGGCCTGATCGTGTCCGGCCGGAAGGGTGTGCTCGCCGCGCCGGCGACTTCGGCTTGTGCTGCAGGGCGAACGGGGCTTCAATCGCGGCGACGCGACGCGAGGTGGCAGACGGGCCGACATGAAGGACAGGAAGGCAGCGATCCTTGCGGAAATCCCGCGTCTCAGGCGCTATGCGCGCGCCCTTCTTCACGATGCCGACGCGGCGGACGATCTGGTCCAGGACTGTCTCGAGCGGGCGCTGCTCAGGCTTGACAACTGGCAGACGGGCGAAAGCCCCCGGCGCTGGCTGTTCACCATCATGCATCATCTGTTTGTCGACCAGATGCGCAAGTCCAGGCGACGCTCAGAGGTCGTCATGCTGACGCTCGACGATTCCGAGGCGCTGTCGTCCCCGGCGACGCAGACGGAGACCATCGCCTCGCGCGAGATCGTCGATGCGTTGCAGGCGGTGAGTCCCGACCGGAGGGCGGCACTCCTGATGGTCGGTATCGAAGGGTTTTCCTACGCCGAAGCGGCAAATATCCTGGGCATCCCCGCCGGCACGCTGATGTCGAGGATCGCCAGGGGCCGCGAGGAACTGCGCGGCCTTCTCGACGATGCGTCGCGCCGCCGGATGATAAGAGTGGTCGAGCGATGACCGCGCGCGACTACACCGAGCGCGACATCCACATGTCGCTGGACGGCGAACTGCCGGCGGAGGAAGCCGCGGACTTCCAGGCCTGGCTTGCCGCCAATCCGGAAATGAAGGCGAGGAGCAGCCGCTTCGAGGCGGACCGTGCCGGTCTGCGCCGGGCGTTGGCCGGCGTGCTCGACGAGCCGTTGCCGGAACGGTTCGCGCGAATCGTCTCCGGCGAGCGGGTCCCTGCCAGGCGGGCGGTTCTGTGGCGCAGCGCCGCCGCGGCGGCCGCCATTTTCGCTGTCGGCGCGCTTGGCGGCTACCTCGCCGGCGTCGGCGACCTTGGGCTCGGCGCGTCGGCCGATGACCGCATCGCCGAGCAGGCGATTGCCGCCCACACCGTCTATTCGGCGGAACAGAGGCATGCCGTCGAGGTCGGCGCCGACGACCGCGACCATCTCCTGGGCTGGCTGTCCAAGCGCACCGGCGTCACTTTGATCGCTCCGGACCTGGCCGCCGAAGGCTTCGAGCTGGTGGGAGGCCGCCTGCTTCCCTCCGGGGGGAAGCCGGCCGCGATGCTGCTCTACGAGGACGCCGGCAAGAACCGCATCTCGGTCTATGTCACGGGGGATGGCGAGGCAAAGGCCCGCGGCACCTACGCCGATGCCGACGGCGGCCCGAGCGCGATCTACTGGCTCGATGAAGGCTATGCCTGCGCGGTCGTCGGCACGCTTCCGAAAGAGCGGCTGGCCGATGTGGCGAGAAGCGCCTGGCGGCAGCTGGCGGCCGGCGCCGGCATCGGCTGACGACTTGGACCCGACCAGGGCAGAGTCATGATGCGAGGCAGGCCGCGCACTTCGACTGGACGCATTGTCCGCGATCGAGAACGCCGTGTTTGCGAGCGACCGCATTTCCCCGAGATCTCTCGGCCGGCTGATCCGCAGCGCGTCCGCCTCGGTCCTCGTGGCGACCGTTGGTGATGTCGTCGTCGGCTATTTCGTTCTCCTGTTTCGCGCCGGCAGCAGCAGGGCCCGGCTCTATTCCATCGCCATCGCGCCGCAACAGGCCGGGAGGGGCCTTGGGAAGGCGCTCCTCGCCGCAGCTGAGCGGGAGGCAGAGCGGCGGGCGGCGGCTTCTCTCCATCTCGAGGTCCGCGCCGACAATTCCCGGGCTGTTTGCCTCTACGAACGGAACGGCTACCGCCGGTTCGGCAGGCTGGATTCCTACTACGCCGACGGCGCAGCAGCGCTCCGCTTCGAAAAGGTCCTGTCATCGAAAAAAAGGCCGAAGCCAATTGCGGCTCGCAGCGCTCGCCCATCCGGAACCGCCCCATCGTGAGCGACGTTTGCGATCTGCGAGGACGCGGCGTCGACCGGTGCCCGGCGGCTTGGGTTGCCCCGGTTCCGGACAATCGCGCCACTCGCGGCACCGCCGCGATCACAGGAAAGCGTCGAGATCGATGACCTGGGTCATTCTGACGGGCAGACAGAGCGACCTGCACCAGGTTGCGACGCCGCACAAGACGATTACCAACAAGGATTATCTCACCCATCCCGGCCTGTTCCGGGGCCAGCGGCCGAAGATCATCAATCTGTCCAACAGTTACGGCTACCAGAGCCGCGGCTACTACGCGTCGCTGCTTGCCAGTTCGCGCGGCCATCGCGTCATTCCGACGGTCGAGACCATCATCGATCTGTCGGAGCACAAGCTTTACGAGAACGCTCTGCCCGAGCTCGAACTGGCTCTCAGCAAGTGCCGCAAGGAACTCGGCGGCTCGTTTCCCGCCAGGGCCTCCTTCTTCTTCGGCATCGGGCCGTCCAGGGCCTGGGATCGCTTCGCCAGGCTTCTGTTCGACTGGTTTCGCGCCCCCTCGCTCCAGGTCGCGATCCGCGACGACGGTCAGTGGGCTTCCATCCGCAAGATCGGCTTCCTGCCGGTCAACCGCCTTTCGGGCGAGCACGAGGAGCGTTTCCTCGCCTCGCTCGACCTCTATACGCGGCGCGAGTGGCGCGACACCAAGGCCCGCACGCCCTCGCGCTACAGTTTCGCCACCCTGGTCAACCCCCAGGAGCAGCTGGCGCCCTCGTCCATCTCGTCGCTCCGCCACTGGTCGAAGATCGCCGAGAAGATGGGCGTCGAAGTCGAGCCGATCGCCAGGAAAGATCTGGCGAAGCTGGCGAATTACGACGCGCTCTTCATTCGCGAGACGACGTCGATCTCCGACCATACCTACCGTTTCGCCCGTCGCGCCGAGCAGGAGGGCATGCCGGTGATCGACGACCCCCTGTCGATGATCAGGTGCACCAACAAGGTCTATCTCAACGAGTTGATGGCCTACAACAAGGTGCCGGTGCCGCCCACGGTGATGATCGCGGGGACGCCTGATCTGGAGGTTGCGGCGCAGACGCTCGGCTTTCCGCTGGTCCTGAAGATTCCCGACAGCGCGTTCTCACGCGGCGTCAAGAAGGCCGCCAATCTCGCCGAGCTGAAGGCGCTGGCCACGCAGTGGCTCGAGGACTCCGATCTCCTGATCGCCCAGAAATTCATCCCTACCGATTACGACTGGCGGGTTGGCGTGCTCGGCGGCAGGCCGCTTTTCGCGGTCCACTATCTGATGGCCAAGCGGCACTGGCAGATCGTCAACCATGACCGCGCCGGCAAGCCACAGGAAGGCGGCGTCAAGGCATTCAGGCTCGCCGAGGCTCCCGCTCACGTCATCGACACGGCAGTCCGCGCGGCAAGCTGCATCGGCGACGGGTTCTATGGAGTCGACCTCAAGGAAACGAAGGACGGCATCTTCGTCATCGAGGTCAACGACAACCCCGACCTCAATCACGGCTGCGAGGATCTGGGCGAGAAGGACGAAGTCTGGATCAGGCTGACCCAATGGTTCCTTGACCGGCTGGAGAGGCAGGGGCGTTAGGAGAAGCTCTGGGCCCCCTGCGGGAAAGGAGATTGCCGCCCGGCAATATTCCGCCTGCCCTCCATCAACTTTTCAGTGTCGCTCTCAGGCGCGGCGTCGCAAAATCGAGGAAGGCACGCAGCTTCAGCGCCAGCGGCCCCTGGCCGGCATGGACGAGGCTGACGGGCCACCGCGCCGGTTCGAAAGCTTCGAGGGCGATCACCAGCGTCCCCGCGGCGACGGCGTCCGCGACCTGGTAGGAAAGCACGCGCGTGATCCCGGCACCGGCGATTGCTGCATCTATTGCCGCTTCCGCCCTGTTGACGCTGAGCCGCGAATGGACCGGGACGGATGTCTCCGTTTTGTCCATCATGAACGTCCAGGCCGCCGGCGATGCCAGACCTTCGAAGGTTATGCAATCGTGGGAAGCCAGGTCGCGCGGGCTTACCGGCATGCCGCGTTCGGCAAAGTAAGCTGGGCTTGCGCACGCGACGCGCCGGATTTCGCCGACCCGTCTCGCGAGCAGGCTGCTGTCGGGCAACGTACCGATACGGACGGCGAGATCGACGTGCTCTTCCACGATATTGATCAAGCGGTCGGCCAGGGCCATTCGTATGTCGATCTCCGGATAGGCTTTCAGGAAAGCCACGGCGATCGGCAGGACATGCAGGCGGCCGAAGACGATGGGAGCCGTGACCACGAGGTTGCCCTTCGGCGCGCGGTATTCACCCGAGGCTGCGCGCTCCGCTTCATCGAGCTCCTCGAGGATGCGCCGGCACGCCGCCACATAGGATTGCCCCGCATCGGTCAGGGTGAGCCTGCGGCTCGACCGGTTGAGAAGTCTGGTCCCGAGATGGGCCTCCAGGTCTGAAACCCTGCGGCTGACGGTCGCCAGCGGCATGCCGCGGCGGCGGGATGCGGCCGAGAGGCTGCCGGCTTCGGCAACCGCCAACAGGATCGACATGGACTCGAAGCGATCCATCAACCTTCCGGATTATGAAAACCCAGCTTCCATAAATGCCCA
>JAJFMR010000177.1 GCA_020696915.1 Rhizobiaceae bacterium
GCGGATATTTTTGATGGCGGGTCCATACAAGCAAGACAAGCGCATCGGCGACCTGAAGACGCCGCTTGGCGACGACACGCTGGTTCTGATCAAGTTCGACGCGACCGAAGGAGTGAGCGAGCTTTTCGAGTTTCGAATCGAGGCGCTATGCGCGAAGGAGAAGATCCTCGATTTCACCGACGCCATCGGCAACCACTGCTCGGTGTCCATCAGTGTACCCGGCGGCAAGCGGTGGTTCGACGGCATCCTGACCGAGACCCAATGTCTGGGTCAGGGCAATGGCGGACTTGTGTACCGCCTGATCCTAAGGCCGTGGCTGTGGGTGCTCTCCCAGCGCAGGGATTCGTGGATCTTCCATGACAAGACGGCGCCGCAGATCATCGAAGACGTCTTCAACGACCATCCCGGCCTCGCCCTTCGAAAGTCGCTGCTCAGCAAGACGAATTATCCCAAGCTCGAGTACTGCGTGCAGTACCGCGAGAGCGATATGGACTTCGTTTGCCGGCTGATGGAACAGCACGGCATCAGCTTTCATTTTCGGCATTCGGAAGGAAAGCACGAACTCATCCTGGGGGACGATGCCGGCGCATGGAAAAAGCTGGGCAAACGCCCTTACTACGCCATCAGCGGCCAGCACCTGCGTCAGGAAGAGCATTTTTCCGACTGGATTCCGGAACGACGCTTCACGACGGGGGTGGTGGCGCTCAAGGATTACAACTTCAAGACACCGGGCAACAAGCTCGAGGTGCGTAAGGAGGGCGACGCGGGGTTTGAGCATGGCAAGCTCGAAATGTACGACTATCCCGGCCTGCACACGAAGGAGAACGAAGGAAATTTCTATGCGCAGGTGCGCATCGACATGGAGCGGGCAGCCGACGAGCGCTTCCTGGCGTCCGGCGACTGTGCCAGCTGCTTTCCCGGCGCGATGCTGACCCTCGAGAAGCATCCGTCAGGTGACCAGAACAAGGATTACGTCGTGCTCAGGTGCACCCACGCGCTGGTGGCCGAGCAGTATCGCTCGGTGTGGGGTGGCGGCGGGGACATTTCCGAGGCCTACCATGGCAGCTACGAGCTGATGCGGTCGAGCCGCCCCTATGCGCCGCCGATCGTGACGGAAAAGCCAGCCGTTCAGGGTCCGCAGACCGCCGTGGTGGTCGGCGACAACGAGATCAGCTGCGACGAGTATGGCCGCATCAAGGTGCAGTTCCATTGGGACCGCGGCCCCGACAAGTCCATGTGGTGCCGGCTCTCGCAGGTATGGGCGGGCAAGAACTGGGGCGGAATGTTCATCCCCCGCAAGGGGATGGAGGTCATCGTCGACTTTCTGGAAGGCAATCCGGACCAGCCGATCATCGTCGGGTGTGTCTACAACGCCGACAACATGCCTCCCTATCCGCTGGCCGGCCAGAAGAACATCGCCGGCCTGAAATCAAACTCCACGGAAGGAGGTGGCGGCTACAACGAGTTCATCTTCGACGACACCAAAGGCAAGGAACTGATCAGGACGCATGGCCAGTACGATCTGGAGACCACGATCGAACATGACGAGCGGCGCACTGTCGGCAACAACGAGACGGGGACCGTAGGCGCCAACAGGACTACGACCATCGGCAAGGACGATACGCTGACCGTCGGCAAGAATCTGAAGGTGACGGCCGGTGACACCATCGTCCTCATCGTCGGCGCGGCGTCGCTCACGATGAAAAAGGACGGAACCATCAAGCTGAAGGGCAAGGACATCACGATCGAGGGATCGGGAGTGATCAGGACCAAGGCGCAGATCCGTTCCGTGCACACCTCCGCCGGCGACATGGACATCAAGGGCGCCATGGTGAAGATCAACACATGAGCGGACCGGACGCCAGTATGGGACGCGCCGGCGCGGACGCCAGCGGCAGGGAGCATCGGCTTCGTTTCCGGACGGCGAAGGAACTTTTCGACGAATTTCCGGCGGCGCGCCAGGACATGCAGGCGCAACCGACCGAACAGGACTGCCTCGGATTTCTCAGCGGTCTTGCCGCAAGTGCCACTCCCGAGGAAGCTATTACCTTTGCCGCCTACCTGCTGCCGCCGCGGGAGGCCGTCTGGTGGGCGCATCAGTGCCTGCATTACATTCCGGACGCCCTGACCGAGGTCGATCACCAGATGCTGGCGTTCGCGGAAGCCTGGGTCCGAGAACCCGAGGAAGAAACGCGCAACACGGCGCTTGAGGCCGCCAACGACGCTGAAACGGAAACGCCCGGCGTATGGGTGGCATTCGCGGCGGGCTGGAGCGGCGGCACCATGGGCCCGCTGAACGTCAGTCCGATTCCGCCGCCGCCGTTCCTGACGCCGCGAGCGGTCAATGCCGCCGTGCTCGGCCTACTCGCCCGGGTCGATACCGATCACCGGGACGAGATCCTGCGAGGCTTCGTCGAAATGGCGGTCAAACTCACCGAAGCGTGACACCTTTCCATCGTCCATCATATAGTAAGGGCTCGGCGCGAAGCTGAGCTTGAGCGGCATGCGGGGTGCATCCGGCCGCCTCGCGAGAATGAGCCTGGAACAGAATGACGATCGCACTCAGGATCGAGAACTTCGACCAGTTGCCGGACGGCGGCCCGGTGACCTACCAGGTGCGCGGGCGCAGCTTCGAGATCGGCCGCGAACAGCATCTCGACTGGACCCTTCCGGATCCCAACCGCGTCATTTCGGGCCGTCATTGCGAAGTCCGTTACGAGAAGGGCGGGTACTGGCTGTACGACGTCTCGCGCAACGGCACCTTCCTGAACAATTCCGGGTCGCGCATGAAAAGCCCGCATCGGCTGGAAAGCGGCGACCGGCTGCAGATCGGGCATTATCTGATCGCTGTCGAGGTGCGGGATGTGGCCTCCGAGGCCGCCGACCCGCCGGTGGCACGGGCCGGCGGGGACGACAGCATTTGGGACATCGGCGGACAGGCGCCGGCTCCATTGGACCGGCGCGCCTTCATGCCAGAGCCGAGGCAGGGGCAGCGCGCTCCGGATTTCTCGCAGGAGTATGTCGACTTGCCCGACATGCGGCCGCAGCCCCCGCCGGCGGCCGGCTTGCCCTTCGGCGAACCCGTCCAGGCCCGCCCCGTCCACGCCGGCGCCGCAGCCGGCGGCGACGCCCGGGTGCAGCGAGGACCATTCCAGGAATCGCCGTTTGGCGCCGCCTCGCCGGACAGAGCGCCGCCATATCCGCTGCCGCCGGTGGCGCCTGAAAGTTTCGTGCAGCAGGCGCCGCGCATCAAGCCGACCGCGCCCGAGCCTCCCTCCCAATTCGCTCCGGTTTCGATGCCGCCGGCCGCTCCGCTCGCCGACCACCGCTCTGCAACCGCAGCCTCCGTGCTCAGGGCATTGGCGGACGGCGCGGGCCTGCCGGCTGGCACCCTCGATCACCGTGACCCGGAAGAGGTGGCGCTCGAGATCGGCACCGTGCTCAAGATCGTCATGGAGCAGCTTTCCGTGCTCCTCAAGGCACGGGCGGCAGCCAAGGTCATGGCCAAGAGTTCCAGGCGCACGATGGTTTCTGCGGAGGGCAACAATCCACTGAAATTCATTCCCACATCGGCCGAGATCATCGAGGTCATGTTTGCGCGGCGCCGGCCGGGATATCTCGATGCGCAGCGCAGCGTCGAGGAAGCCTTCGCCGATCTGCAATCGCACGAGATGGCCACCTTCGCCGCCATGCAGAAAGCGCTGGCAAGCCTGCTCGAGGGCTTGTCGCCGCAAGCCATCGAGGCAAAGATCCCCGGCTCCGCCTTCTCATCGAAAAAGGCCCGGGCCTGGGATGTGTTCGTCGAACGATGGGATGCCAAGACGGACCCCTACGAGAACGGCATGCTGGACGTCTTCCTTGCCTATTTCGCGGAAGCCTATGACGAGGCCGCACGAAAGCGCTGAAGGCTGCGGCAGGCGCTCCGCATCGCCGGCCGCCGGTTCTTGCGGCTATTCCTGACACTTCACTGCTGCGAAATCGGAAGTCGGCGACACGGTATCGTTACAACCGATATCTACGATCCTTGCGAGCCGGTGCTCTATCGTGCAGCAACCCGATTGTAACTTTCCTGCGCGGCGTTACGATCCGGCGAAATGGAACGCGTGAACCGCCATGCGGCATGAAAAACTCTTCGAGCCGGTAGACAGCGTCGAGCCCTGTGGTCCCGACCTCGATGAACTCGGCGACGACGACTACCTGAACTATGTCCTGCCTGCCGAGGACCGGTTGCCGGTGCGCTTCACGGAGGGTCAGTTCTACGGCGGCGCCTCGATGGAGCCGTTCGACCGCACCGCCATCGACCTGAAGTCCGAAATCGGCAACATCTCCGCCTTGCTCGCGAGATCGCGCGACCTCAGGCTGCTCGCGCTCGAAGCCCGCTTTCAGGTGGTTGCCGGCCAGTTCGCCGGGTTTGCAGAAGCGATCCAGGCTATGGCCGGTCTGGTCGCCCAATATTGGGACACGGTGCACCCGGTCGGTCAGGACGGCGACTTCACGCTGCGCCAGAACACGCTGGCCTCGCTCGACGACCGGGTGAAAGTCATCCTGCCGCTGCACTTCGCATCGATCGTCAGGGACAAGAAGCTCGGGCCGCTCAGCTATCGCCACTTTGCGGTGGCGAGCGGCGCCGTCCAGCCGCGTGCCGAGGAGACGCCCCTGCAGCCCGAGGCGATCATCGCCGCACTGGGCTCGGACGACAACCGGCAGTCCGTGGCGGCCGTCCACGCGGCCCTGACATCGGCGGCCGAGGGGCTGAAGGTCATCCGCGCTTCATTCGTGAAGGAAGTCGGCTTCGAATTTGCGCCGGGTTTCGACGGCCTTGCGGGGTCCCTCGCAGAAATCGCCGGACTGATCCAGAAGGCCGTCCCGGGTCTTGGCAGGGCGCCGCTTGGCGCGGATGCAGGCGTGCCAGGGTCGGGCGAAGGAGGGGGCGAAGCGGGCATCGAGGCGGAGGTTGACCCTTCCGGCGAGGTCCAGGACCGTCCTGCCGTCCAGATCGACAGCCAGAAGGATGCGGCCGCCGCGCTCGGCGCCGCGGAGACCTATTTCGCCACGTGCGAGCCGTCGGCGCCGGCACTCATCCTCGTGCGCCAGGCGCGGCTGCTCATCGGCAAGCCGCTGGTGGCTGCGCTCGAGGCGCTCGCCCCACAGGCCGCCGAGCTGGCGATCATCCGGTTCGATGGGCCGCTGCGCTTCCAGCTGGACATCGGCCGCATGCGGCAGCTCACCGGGGAAGCATCGTCGGCGGACGAACCGGCCGCGCCGGAGGCGACGTCCCGGTTCGCCATCGAGTCGCGCGCCGATGCGGCTGCGCTGATCGCCGGCGTGGAGAGCTATTTCCGCAGGGCCGAACCCTCGTCGCCGGCACCCATGCTGCTCGCCAAGGCGAGAAGCTTCATGAACCAGGATTTTCTCTCCATTCTAAAGGATCTTACCGCTGCCGAGGGACAGAACCCGGGAGGCTGAGAGAGGCCTCATACGGCGCGCGCCGGATTCGTTTGACAAAGACATTCGACTGGATAACCTTACGGCAAGGGAGTGAGACATGGCTTCGTCTGATAGTGGCCAGAAGTTTATAAAGCGGAACCGGCCACCCCGCGTGCAGATCTCCTATGAAGACCCTTACGACGCCGAGAAGCAGGTCGAGCTGCCCTTCGTGATGGGCATCATGGCGGATCTGTCCGGCAACGCCTCCAAGGTCGAAAAGCCGGCGACGGCGGAACGGAAGTTCACCAATGTCGATATGGACAACTTCGAAGAATACATGGACAGCGTCCAGCCGGCCGTCACTTTTCGTGTTGACAACAAGCTCTCCGACCAGCCCGACGAGAAGATGGGCGTGAATTTGACATTCACGAAGATGTCCGACTTCGATCCGGCTGGCATAGCGCGGCAGGTGCCGGCGCTGAAGGCGCTGCTGGAGGCTCGCGAGCAGCTCGCCAATCTCCAGCGCTACATGGACGGAAAGGTCGCTGCGGAGGAAAAGCTGCGGGAGCTCCTGTCCAGTCCGGAGCTCATGAAGGCGCTTCAGGACCGTCGCGCCGAATCGGCGGCTGCCGAACCGGGCGGTGGGGATGCGAAAGACAAGGCGTGAGGCATCCTTCGCGGTAACCGGCGGGCGGGCAAGATCAGGTAGGGGCACACATGTCTGGCGAATTGCAGAAAGAACGAACCGGCGAAGCGGCACTCCAGGACCTCGACGAGTTCTCCGCGATTCTCAAGCAAAGCTTCAAGCCACGCAGCGAGCGTGCGGCGACCGAGGTCGAGAACGCCGTCAGCACGCTCGTCAAGCAGGCGCTGGCCGACACCAGTCTCATCAAGGGACAGGTGCTCGACACGATCGAG
>JAJFMR010000178.1 GCA_020696915.1 Rhizobiaceae bacterium
GCCTCGACGCTCTCATCGTGCAGAATCGCGTCGAGGCTCTCGCAGGTGGGAAAGGGAAAACGCGAGGAAAACGCCTTCCGCCTCGCTTCGCTCGGGCTGAAGGCGTAAGCCACCTCGACCTGGTCGTCGAGGTCGACCAGTCCCTTGGCGTGCGGAGTGACGGCCATCCCGAGTCCGACGATCGCGATGCGGGTCCTTTTCACGTTTCGAGCCTCCTGTCTCCTGGTCGGGCCGGTCCCGGCGTCACGGCCCGAACCAGGTCACCGGCAGCAGCGATAATGCCGGCACGTAGGCGATCACGAGCATGACCGCGATCAGCACCAGCGTGAACGGTATGACGGCCCGGAACGTGGCGGCCTGGTCCGCGCCGCCGACCCGCGCCGTGGTGAACACCAGGACGCCGAGCGGCGGGGTGAGCGCGCCGATCACCATGTTCAGGATGATCACGACGCCGAAATGGATGGGATCCATGCCCGCCGCTACGATCAACGGAACCAGGATCGGCACCAGGATGACCAGCGACGCTATCATCTCCATGAACAGGCCGACCGCAAGCAGGAAGAGGTTCAGCACCAGCATCAGGACCCACGGGTTTTCGACGAGCGCTCCCATGGATTGGGCTATCTTCTGCGGCACCTGTTCGTAGGCCAGCACCCATGCGAATGGCGCGGCGGTGGCGATGATGACGACGATGAGCACGGTGTCGAAGACGGACTCCCGGATCGCCGCCAGAAGGTTCGACGGCGTCAGCTTGCGATAGAGCAGGAAGCCGCAGAGCATCGCGTAGACGAACGCGATTGCACCCGCCTCGGTCGCCGTGAAGACACCGAAACGGACGCCCATGACGATGATCAGCGGCAGGGTGAGCGCAGGGATTGCCATCGCCAGCGAGCGCAGGCGCTGCCGCGCCGAGGCCTTGGGAACGTCGCCGCCATAGCCCCGTCTCAGTGACATGACGTAGACGGTCGCCATCAGCGACAGCGCCACCAGAAGGCCAGGCACGACCGTGGCGACGAACAGCGCGCCGACCGATACCGAGGCAAGCGCCGCGTAGACGATCAGCCCGAGGCTCGGCGGGATCATGTTGGCCAGCGTCGCGGACGACGCGGTCAGCGCGGCGCTGAACGGCCGGTCGTAGCCGCGCTTTGCCATCTCCGGCACCATCAGTTTTGCCATGGTGGACGCATCCGCAGTGGAAGAGCCCGAGATGCCGGCCAGCATCGTGTTGGCGACGACGTTCGCCTGTCCCAGGCCGCCGCGCATGTGGCCGACGAGTTGCACGGCGAGGTCGACGAGGCGCGGCGTGATCCCACCGGCGTTCATTACCGCGGCGGCGAGAATGAAGAAGGGAATGGCGAGCAGCGTGAAAGAATCGAGCGACGCGGCCATGTTTTGCGAGATGGTGACGAGGAGTATCTCGGCGAAGGGCGCGAAAGCAGCGAAAGCGCCGAACGCCATCGCGAAGGCTACGGGCGTTCCGACGACGATCAGCACGAGGCCGACGAGGTTGAGCACGATCGCGCTGCTCGCCTCGCCGTAGAGGCTTGGCGCCGCAAAACGAATGGCGAAGTAGATCGCCAGACCGGCGGCGATGATCGCAACCCCTTGCGTCAGGGACCTGCCGGGCCTGGGCCACAGGAGGAAGAACAGGTTGAGGAGGCCGCCCACCGGGACCGCGAGGAAGTAATACCGCATGGGCCATTGCAGGGCCGGGGAGGCCGCAATGGCCCGCGACACGTATTCGTAGCCGTGAATGAGAAGCATGAAGCTCGCCGCCGCCACCACCGACCTGTTGAAAAAGTCCAACATGGCGCGGCGGCGCGTCGAAAGCAGGCGCGGAACCGTATCGATCGCGATGTGCGCATCCCGCCCGGTGGCCAGACCCATCCCGAGAAACACTGCCCAGCAGAACGACCAGATCGCCAGCTCTTCCGGCCATGGCAGGCCGGAATGGAAGACGTATCTCAGCGTAACCTGCAGGCAGGCGACCCCCACGGCCACCACCATGAGCGTCACGCAGATCACCTCCAGCAGACGGTCGACCATGCGTGCAAGGCCGTCCGGCATGCTGTCGGACGCCGCACCCGCGGGCGCGGCGTCCGTCTCTGCGTCGACGTCCATGGCGCCTGTCTCAGCCGAGCGCGCGGATCGCCTTGATCATTTCGGCAGTCTCGGGGCTCTTCGAGCCGAAATCCTCGTAGAGGCGTGCCGTCTGCTCCTCCATCTTTGCGAGCTCTTCCGGCGGCAGCGCCTGCACTTCGACCCCAAGACCCTTGAGTTCGCCGAGCGTCTCGGCGGCCTTGGCGCGGTTGATGCGGCGCTGCTCGGCAAATTCCGCCTTGGCGGTCTCGCGGAACATCGTGCGCAAGTCTTCCGGCAGACTGTCGAGCCAGGCCGCGTTGACGCGCACCGCCTTTGGCAGGAACCAGTGGCCGGTCAGCGTGAGGTTCCTGGCCTGCTCGTGGAACTTGAAGCCTACGATCGAGAACACATCGGAATCGATGGCATCGATGATACCCGTCGAGAGCGCCGAATACTGCTCCGAATAGGGCAGAGGCGTCGGGGCTGCTCCCAGCAGGGTCCAGAAGTCCACCCAGATGCGCAGCTGCGGCACGCGGATCTTGAGGCCGCTCAAATCTGCAAGCGAGCCCACAGGGCGCTTCGCCAGGATGTGGCGGAAGCCGGTTTCGCCGTAGGCGACGAATTCGACTCCGGTCTTGGCGCGCGCGATGTCCGAACACTTCTGGCCGAGTTCGCCCTGGAGGACGGCATCGACATGTGCTTCGTTCTTGTAGATGAAGCCCGGAGCGCCCCCGAATGCCGCGATTTCCGGCGCGATGGCCTCTTCCGAGTCGGGACCCGCGGTGGTGACCTGGATGGTTCCGATGCGGCTGCCTTCCAGGGCCTCCGCGAGGCCGCCGAGCTGCGCGGCGGGAAAATGCTGGGCGTCGATGCGGCCTTCGCTCTTCTCGTTCAGCGTCTTCGTCCAGGCGTCGAAGGCGTTGGTGATCGGCGTGCCTATGCCCTCGGTGTGAGCGATCTTGCAGACGAACTTTTCCTGCGCGAACCCCTGCCTGGCGATTGCGGGCATTGCGAGCATGGCGCCGCCCGTCTTGATGAACAGCCGACGGCTGACCCCGGTGCATGGTCGAGTAAGAGACTTCATATCGGCAATCCTCCCTTTGTGACGCGCTTACTTGCATTTCATCGTGCCGGTATGGCACCATACCGGCACGATACAGCCAATCTTCGCGGTTGCAAGCGTCAGGGAGCCGGCCTTGGAGGCTTCACTCCGTTTCAGGGAGCCCATTGCGCCGCAGCTGGTGACGGCGCTCAGGCAAGGCATCGCCGAGATGCGGCTGCGGCCGGGAGAGGCCCTCTCCGAGAAGGAGATCGCCGCGCGCTTCGGTGTCTCGAGGCAGCCGGTCCGGGAAGCCTTCATCAAACTGTCGGAAGCCGGTCTGGTGGAGATCCGGCCGAGCCGCGGCACCTTCGTCATGAAGATCTCCGTCCGGGAAGTCGCCGACGCACGCCTGGTGCGCGAAGCGATAGAAAGCGACCTAGCCCGCAATGCGGCGCGGCTGGCCACGCCCGCGCATATCGACGGCCTCCGCAGGATTATCGCCAGGCAGAAGGAGGCCGGCGGAAGCGACGACTATCGCCGCTTCAACGAACTGGACGAAAGCTTTCATCGCGCGATCGCCGAGATCGTCCGGAGCGACTATGCGTGGCGCGTCGTGGAGGCGGCGCGCTTCCAGACGGATCGCGTCGCTGATCGTCCAGCATGAGGATATTACCGACCGGCTGGAAGCCCGCGACGGCGAAGGCGCCGCCGACGCCATGCGGCGGCATCTGCGTGAAATTCTGCTCGCGCTGTCGCGGATAGCGCATTCACATCCGCAATACTTCGCCGATACCGAGCTGCCGGAGCATACGCGAGACCTCGTGCCGGGCGGCCGATGACCGGGCCGCGCAGCCGGCGTGCAGGGCAGCCGCCAGGCCGTCACCTGCGGACCGCGAGAGCCAACTGAATCGCCTCGACTTGCTGGTGCCGGCACGACCCTGCGGGCGCCAGCCTGCTTCGAATCGGTGCCGATGCGGGCCGTCGCCGACCCCTTTGCGACCTTACGAGTCTTGGGCGTCCGATTACGCCGCTCGGGATAACGCGCCGAACACACGCATCAGTTCGATGAGCAGGCGATGCTCTTCCTCGTTCAGCGGAGCCAGCGCCTTTGCGTTCACCTGCGCGGCGGTGGCGACGGTCTCCTTCTCGAAGCTGCGTGCCCGGGCGGAGTTAGGTCTGAGCAGCGGCCCCGATACTGGCGTCGGTCGCAGGATCAAGGCATGTTCTCCGCCGAGGCCCCTATCTCCCCCTCACCTCGCGCTCGAACTTTCGGCGCTACTTCCGTTTCCTCCCCAATCGACGAGTACAGAACTTATGACGCGCGGACCTCCTCGGCACGCAACCCTATGCCGTGCCGCGACGCTGTCCCTGCTAGGGGAGCCTGAACAGCCGCACCGGTCTGGCCGACCGTCCGATCGTGCCCTTCGCCTCGAGATCGAGCTGCACCGCCTTGAGCCACCATCCAGCCTTGTCGCCGCCGGGGAACAGGTTTTGGGGCAGGTGCCGGAGCAGGGCCGATCTGGCGTCGGACACCGTCATTCCGGGTGGGTCCGAAGGAAGGACGGCCATCAGCGCCTCGCGCATCGCCATGTATTTCGAACGGTCCACGCGGTAAGTTCGGCCTGGCGAGGTCACGTTCTCGATCGTGATCCTGCTGTCGGTGTCAGGCATCGATCTCTCCGTTGACGTGAGTGATTTTCGGGCTTTTGAACCCCATCGCGACCCAGGCGCCGAAGAGTTTTGCGAAAAACGCGGCCGACTGCCACCTGGCATTGGGGATGTCGTCGGAAAGGCCGGAGCGGTCCGCGAGGTCGCCGGTCATGGTCCGCAGTTCGGGCGGCGGCAACGTGCCCGCGGGCCACAGGCAGCCATAAAGGCTGAGCCAATGGCCGCGCTGGAATTCGAGGAACATCGGGGTGTTGCAGCAGCTGGCGACGACCCGCCTCGTTTTGGACGCCGATGTCAGGCGGAACCCGGCCAAGCGGCCGGCGCCCGCGATGAAGCGGACGCGATCCTTGCGGTAAAGGACGAACCGCGTCCCGCAGTTGCTTTCCATGAAACGCGGAGCTCCAGGAAGCGACTGCAGCCTGATGCCGGCCGCACGGCAGCTGTTGCAGTGGCATTCGCTGCTGACGATAGCCGCTCCCTCGACCGCGAGTCGGACCCCTTCGCAAGCGCAGCCGAGTCGCGTGATCTGTCGCATCGAGCACCTATTCCTTCTTCGGATCGGCAAAGACGAGGCGGATATATCGCTCGAGATGATCGAGGCTTTCGCGCGCCAGTTCCGGATCGTTTCCCGCCTTGGCAAGCACGAACGCGCCCTGGATGACCGTCTGCATGTGCCGCGCCAGGCCTGGCGCCGTATAGTCCCCCGAAACGCCTCGATCCCGTATGGCCGCGCCGATATCCGCCTCGAGTGTCGCGGCGTGGCCGAAGATGCTGTCGGCACAGGCATCGCGAATGGAGGGCGAGACAGCGTAGACTTCCTGGACCATCGTGCCGACCAGGCAGGTGAACTCGGACGGCTCCCCCGTGATGATCTGCTTCCGGAAGCCTACATAGGCCAGGACGCGCCCCAGGGGATCGTCGGGCGCATGGTAGGGTGCGGCAGCGAAGAAGGCAGTGGTCGTATCCGCCCAATACCGCGCGGCCGCCACGCCAAGGGCTTCCTTGCTCCTGAAATGATGGAAGAACGATCCCTTGGTTACCCCTGCCGCCCGGCAAAGGTCGTCGACCGAGGTCGCGGCGAATCCCTTCACCCGGATGATGTCCTGAGCAGCCTGGAGAAGGCGTGACCTCGCATCGCCACGTTGCGGATCGAGTTTCGTTCGCCTCGGCATGGCAAGGATAATACCGTACGGTCGGTATGTTCTGCAAGAATTATTGCCTGAACGAGCGCTCCCGCCGAGGCCCTTCGCCAAACGCCCGGACTACAGTGCGAATGACTGCCGCCGCTCACGTAAAGCGCTTGGCGCCGGCGACGCACACCACGACCAGCGTGGTTACGGCGATCATCGTCCAGGCAACCGGCTCGCCCAGCAGAAAGCCGGCCAGGGCCAGTCCGAAGAACGGCTGAAGCAGTTGCAGCTGCCCGACGCCCGCGATTCCCCCAAGCGCCAGCCCGCGGTACCAGAACACGAAGCCGATCAGCATGCTGAAGACCGACACATAAGCGAGCCCCAGCCAGGCGCGTGTCCCGACGCCGCTCCAGTGCGCCGGGAGCGATGCCAGCATCAGGGCCGCCATCACCGGCAGGGCCAGCAGCAGCGCCCAGGAGATCACCTGCCAGCCGCCGAGGCGACGCGACAGCGTCGCGCCTTCCGCATAGCCGAGGCCGCACAGGACGATGGCCGCGATCATCAGGAGATCGCCCGTCAGCGAAGCGGGTCCGCCCTCTCCAAGCGCAAAGCCGGCGACCAGGAGGCCACCGAGCACCGAGAACAGCCAGAACGCTGGTTTCGGCCGTTCTCCTCCGCGCAGAACGCCGAACACCGCGGTGGCGAGCGGAAGCAGACCTATGAACACCATCGACCGCGCGGAGGTGATGTGCTGGAGGGCAAGCGCCGTCAAAAGCGGAAAGCCAACCACCACGCCGAGCGCCACCACGGCCAGCGAACCGAAATCGTTCCGCACCGGCCTTTTTTGCCGCAGCGCCCAGAGCAGGGCCAGCCCGAGCGTCGCCGCAATCGTCGCGCGGGCGGCCGTCAGGAAGATCGGCGACAGGTCGCCGACCGCAACCCGTGTTGCCGGCAGCGAGCCGCTGAAGATGATCACGCCCAAGAGCCCGCTACCCCATCCTTTCGTGGTTGACTCCATGTTCCCTCCGCTTGCGCTCGCCATGCGCCAGGCTGCCTCGTCCAGATGCAACCTCGCCCGAGATTCCAGCCACGGCGCCATTCGTCTTCGGGGATGCCGTCCACCGAAGCGCAAGCTTTGCCGCGACACGTAGGAATACCGCGTCAGCAGGCGAACGCAGACGCACATGCTGGCGAGACATGCAAGTACGCCCTCAAAAAAAACAGGCGTCACACTTGCCCGTTCGAAGCTCGCGAGAACCGAAGCCTATCGGCCTGGGAACCCGCCTGAACGGCTGAAGTCGAGTTCCTCGACCGCCCTCGACTGCAGGAACAACTCCTTGGACTGCTCGTGCGCGGAGCACCGATCGACCATCGGAGGTCCGCCCACAGGACTGGATACACGCGACTTGAGGGTGCTAAACTCGTCGTGGAATCCGGACGAGGGAGCTCATGTCGGCGTCACAGACAGAACTATCGTCGGTCGTCGGCGAGCTGGCGCCGCACGGCGCGCTAAGGGCGGCGCTCAACTACGGGAACGTCGTGCTCGTGCGCCGGGGCGCGGCCGAAGACACCCCGACCGGCGTCTCGCCCGACCTCGCCCGTGAGCTTGCCAGGCGGCTCGGCGTGCCACTGGCCTTCGTTCCCTACGAGCGGGCCGGCGATGTCTCGGGAAGCGCGGCAGCGGACGATTGGGACATATGCTTTCTGGCGGTCGACCCGCTGCGGGCCAACGTCATCGCCTTCACCGAACCTTATGTTGCCATAGAGGGAAGCTTCCTGGTCAGGCAGGTCGCGGCTCCGGCATTGCCGGGCGACATCGAGCGGTTGGGCCTCAAGGTTGGGGCGACGAAGGGAAGTGCTTACGAGTTGCATCTCTCACGCGTTTCGAAGAGCGCAAGGATCGTCTGCTTCGACACTTTCGAACAGGCCTCTGCCGCCATGCTGGCCGGTGAGATCGACGCGCTCGCCGGAGTCCGGCAGGCCATGGAGATGTTCGCGGCCGGGAATGCCGGCTATCGCGTGCTCCCGGAATCCTTCATGTCGATCCGGCAGGCGATAGGCACCAAGATCGAACGGCCACGCGCGGCAGCCTACTTGCGCAGTTTCGTCGACGAGATGAAGTCATCGGGGTTCGTGGCCGCCGCGCTGTCTCGCAGTGGACAGGGCGACGTCACTGTTCCTTAAAGCAATACCAGCAAGACTGCGAAACGGTGACCGCGGCGGAGCGGCGCATCGTCGCGCCGGGGCCGCCTTTTCTCACCTCGCCGCGTCCATCTCGGCGAGCTTCGCGACGCGACGGCGAAAATCCTCGTCTGTCGAGAATTCCGCATCGAGATAGGCCGTGACCAGATCTTTCGCCAGCCAGGCGCCGACGATCTGGGCGCCGATGCACATGACGTTCACGTCGTCGTGCTCGACCGACTGGTGCGCCGAGTGGACGTCGTGGCAGACGGCGGCTCGGATGCCCTTGACCTTGTTGGCGGCAATCGAAGCGCCGACGCCAGTGCCGCACACCATTAGGCCACGGTCGGCCCGACCCTCGATGATCGCCGAGGTGACCGACTTCGCGACATCGGGAAAGTCGACGGGGTTCGGATCGTAGGAACCGGCGTCGTGCACCTCGTGGCCGAGCCCCTTGACGTGATCTACGACGGCGGATTTGAGCGGAAAGCCAGCGTGGTCGGAACCGATGACGATGCGCATGGGACAGTCTCCATAAGGGTTATCGAGCGATCATGCCGGGCAGCCAGAGCGTCAGATCCTTCCAGAAGGTCAGGACGGCAAGGGTGGCCAGCAGGGGAACGTAGAATGGCAAGAGTGCGCGCAACAGCTGCCGGATCGACACCCGGGCGATGTCGGCCACCAGGAACAGCGACAGTCCCATCGGCGGGGTGAGCAGACCCACCATGAGGTTGAAGATGGTGACGATGCCGAGTTGCACCGGATCGACGCCCGCCAGCACCAGCGGCGGCGCAATGATGGGGACCAGGAGCAGCGTTGCGGTCGTCGAATCCAGGAACATACCGGCCACGAAGAAGATCAGATTGGCGATCATCAGAAGGACGAGAGGGTCCTTCGACAGGCCGAGCAGGGCCGTGGCGAAGGCCTGCGGCACCTGCTCGACCGCCAGGACCCAGCCGAACAGGGCTGCGGCCGCGACGATGATCAGGATGGCGCTCGTGCTGCGGGCCGTCAGCACAGCAGAGTGCCAGAGATGGGCAAGCGTGAGCTCCCGGTAGAAGACCGCGCTGATGAAGATGACGTAGACCGACGTCACCGCCGCCGCCTCGGTCGGCGTGAAGGCGCCGAGCATCATGCCGCCGATCATCAGCACCGGCGCGATGATCGCCGGCAGCGCCGGGATGAAGTCCTTTAAGACCTCGCCGGCAGTCGACCACCGCTCGGCGCGGGGATGGCCGTGCCGCACGGCGATGAGAAGAACCGTCAGCATCAGGAAGATGGTGCAGACGATCGCCGGCATGATGCCCGCGACCAGCAGCTGGACGATCGAGACGCTGGTGACCGAGCCGTAGACGATGAGCGGAATGCTCGGCGGAAAGATCGGTCCGATGGTTGCCGACGAGGCGGTCACCGCGCCGGCGAAGGAGGGGTCGAAGCCGCGTTTCTTCATGGCGTCGATCTCGATGCGTCCGAGCCCGCCTATGTCGGCCAGCGCGGCGCCCGACATACCTGAGAAGATGAGGCTGCCGAAGACGTTGACCTGCGCCAGCCCGCCCGGGACCCGCCCGACCAGCGTGTAGGCGAATCTGAAGATGCGGTCGGTGATGCCGGACAGGTTCATGAGGTTGCCGACAAAGATGAACAGCGGCACCGCGACGAGCGGGAAACTGTCGAGCGCGTAGGTGACGCGTTGGGCGAGCAGGCCGAGCGGCAGTCCCTCGATGAGCACGTAACCGGCCGCCGGCAGCAGGATCGCATAGACGACCGGAAAGCCCAGCATGAACAGGCCGAGGAAGACCAGGACGAAAACGAAGCCCATCGGGACGGCGCCTAGACCGAGACGTTCGTGTCGGCCTGCGGGGGCTTTCG
>JAJFMR010000179.1 GCA_020696915.1 Rhizobiaceae bacterium
TTCTTGCATCCAATGGAGATGGCAGGCAACTCCTGCCAATGCGGGCTTGGCCGTCAGCCTGCAGAGCAGGGCCAAATGTCGGTTCGGTGCTGCCCGATTTTGCCGAAACCCGGCTGGCGCCCCGTCTGTTTCGGGCCGAGCGCGCCAGCCAGGCGGATCGCACCTGACGCCGTCCGGCCGTGTTGAGCTACCGCTCCAAAGCCCCGCTGCCGGCCCTGCTCGGTGCCAGACGGCAGCCTCGTGACCGCACACGAGGCGTTGACACACGCCCGCCGCCCGATACCTTCAAGAAAGGAGATTGATAACTGATACCAAGGGAGGATGGTTGGCCGTGACCGTCACTGGATCGAGACTTCCGCAAACCATATGCCTCCCAAGGCGGGAAGTGCTGAAGGGGGGCGCCGGACTTGCCGGGCTTTTGATGCTTGGGACGGCCCCCGCCCGGGCGCAGGGCACGCCGGTCTCCGGCGGCACGCTGCGCATCGCCCAAGGGACCGACGCGCAGCCCAAGAACGCCCTGGCCGGACGGGCCGGCAACAACAGCTGGCGGCACAATGTCTTCGACACGCTGACCGTGCTCGATTCCACCACCGGCGAACCGCGTCCGATCCTTGCGACCGAATGGTCGTCGTCGGAGGACGGCAAGAGCTTCGTCATCAGGCTTCGCGAAGGGGTGACCTTCCACTCTGGCCGGCCGTTTACCGCCGAGGACGTCGTCTTCACGCTCGAACAGGTGAAGGTCCCCGAGAACGCGTCTCAAATGCGTCCGATCGTCATGGGTTACACCTCCGTCGAGGCGACCGGGACGCACGAGGTCACGATTACGTCCGACAAGCCGGTGGCTCCCCGCATCTTCGACGTCTTTCAGCTGGCGGTCATCCTCGACAAGGACACGATGAGCGGGCTCGCCGACGGCAGCAAGGTGATCGGCACCGGTCCCTACCGCTGGGCGGATTGGGTGCCCGGAGCCAGCTTCCGTCTCGAGCGCAACGATGCGTACTGGGGCGAGAAGCCGCATCTGGATGCAGTCGACGTATCCGTCATCACGGATCCGACGGCGATGGCCAACGCGGTGCGCGGCCGCGCCGACCTGGTGCTGGCGATGACCCCGCGAGATGCCGCAATGTTCAGCGGCGATCCGTCCATCGAACTCTTCCAGAGCCCCGGAGGCCAGATTTTTCCGCTCGGCCTCAATGTCACCGCGCCTCCCTTCGACAAAAAGGAGGTGCGCCACGCGGTCGGTTTCGCCATCGACCGCCAGCGAATCGTCGACCAGCTCTTCAACGGCGTCGGCGACGGCAGCCCTCTCTGGTGGCCGTCCAATGTCCCCGGCATGACGGATGCGCACACCTCGTACTACAAGTACGATCCCGAACGGGCCAGAAAGATGATCGCGGATGCCGGCGCCGCGGGAGCTGAGGTCGAAATGACCGTCATCGGCCTTGCCCCGGTGCCGGCCCTCTACGAGATCGTGCAGAACAATTTGCGCGAAGTCGGGCTGGCGCCGACCGGAGGCGTCGTCGAGACCGCGGCCTTCGACCAGCGTCAGCTCGCTGGCGATCTCGGACCGGCCTTCATGCAGATCCACGGGCTGCAGGGGTTCTCGGCGGCAACGCTTGCGGATGCTCTTCCCGCCTTGCGCGACGAAAACCCCTCCAAATTCAATCCACCGGAATACCGCCAATTGAAGGACAAGGTGCAGGCCGCGACCGGCGACGACTACGCCGCCGCCATGCGCGAGCTCGCGGAGTTCATGCTCGACGCGGCCTTCAGCCACATTCTCGTCCACACCTACCCGCTCAACGCGAAATCGGCGCGCGTGCAGGGATTGGTGTACGACAACGTCGGCTATCTGCATTTGTCGGGAGCCTGGATCGGCGCCTGACGTGCTGGGCTTTCTGGCTCGAAGGCTGCCCTCGGTAGCCTTGATGCTGCTCGTGACCTCGATCGTGGCCTTCCTGCTGCCGAGGCTGGGGGGCGGCGATCCCGCGCTCGTGGTCGCCGGCTCCGACGCCACGGCCGAGCAGGTCGAGGCGGTTCGCGTCAGCATGGGACTCGACCGGCCGCTGGTCGTCCAGTACGTGGACTGGCTCAGCGGGGTGCTGACCGGCGACCTCGGCACCTCGCTGATCAGCAATCGTCCGATCGCACAGCTCATCCTCTCGCGGCTGGGCAGCACGCTCGAGTTGGCGATCTCGGCCACCATCCTGATGGTGATGTTCGGATTTGCCCTCGGTATCCTCGCCGGCTCGACCAGGCGAGGGGTCGGGCGGGCGGTGCTTGACGCAGTGCTCGGCGCCCTGGTTGCGACCCCGCCGCACGTCACCGGGCTGATCCTGATCCTGGCGCTCGGCATCGCCTGGCGGCTGCTGCCGATATCCGGCGAGGTTTCGATCCTCGTCGACCCTGCGACGGCTCTGTCCTATCTCGTGCTGCCGGCTTTCGCTCTCGCCTTGCCGCAGGCCGGGACGATCGCGCGGCTGATCCAGGCGCGCATGTACCAGGTTCAGCAGGAAGAGTTCGTCGATCTCGCTCGCGCCAAGGGGGTGCCGCCGCGGCGCATCGCCATCTCTCACGTGCTGCGAAACTCGATGGGAACGGCAATCGTCGCCACCGGCATCCGGGTCGGAGAACTGCTGGCGGGAGCTGTCGTCATGGAAGCGATCTTCGGGCGCAACGGGCTGGGCCTGATGGCGGTCGACGCGGTGAGCTCGCGCGACTACGAGGTCGTGCAGGTCCTGGTCCTGGGCGCCGTGGTCATCGCCGTCGTCGTCCATCTTTTCTCGGAGATGCTGCTCGCCGCCCTCGACCCGCGCATCAGGCTGGACCTCTCTTGAGTGCCGGCGGCACCTCGACAGCGCGACCTGTTCGCCGCGTGGTTTACGGCGAGCGCCTGCGGCGCTACCTGGGAGCGTTCGCCACCCCCAGGTTTCATGCCGGCGGCGGGTTGCTGCTCGTGCTCACGATGGCAGCCCTGGCGGCGCCGCTCATCTTCCCCGGGGGCGTCGATCAGCAGTCGCGTGACAGCTTCCTGCCGCCCTCTCCCGGGCACCCGTTCGGCACCGACGAACTCGGCCGCGACATCTTCGTGCGCTGCGTCTATGCATTGCGAATCTCGATCAGCCTCGTCGTCGTGGCGGTTCCGCTGGCGATGGTCGTCGGCACGCTGATGGGCCTGGCCGGCGCGGTTTCATCCCGCTTGGGCGATGCCTTCCAGCGTCTTTTCGACATCATCCTCGGCTTCCCGAGCATCGTGCTCGGCATCTGCATCGTCATCATCATGGGGCCGGGCTGGGCATCGCTGGCGGTCACCATCGTCATCTTCTCGCTGCCGCAGTTCGGGCGGCTCGCCCGGGCCCAGCTTCTGTCTGAGATGGGACGGGAATACGTTCTGGCCGCACGTGTGCTGGGCGTCGGCAAGGGCCGCATCATGCTCCGCCACATCCTGCCCAATACGCTCGAACCGCTGTTCGTCCAGATGTCGCTGTCGATGATCGCCGGAATATTCCTCGAGGCGGCACTGTCGATCGTCGGCCTTGGCATTCAACCGCCCACGCCATCGCTCGGCACGCTGCTCAATGTCGGCATCCGCTACGTATACGCCCAGCCGATGTATACCGGCGGGCCCGTGATCATGCTCTTGCTCCTGGCCGTCGCCTTCAACCTGATCGCCGACGCGCTGAATGCCGCGGTCCTGAAGACGAGGTCGGAAGCGTGACCGCACCTCTTCTCGAGGTTCGCGAACTCGTCACCGAGTTCGCTGGCGCGGGGCGACGGCTTCGCGCCCTGCATGAGGTGAGCTTCGGCGTCGAGGCGGGGAGCATTCTCGGAATCGTCGGCGAATCGGGTTCGGGCAAGTCGCTGACCGCCCGTTCGATCATGCGGATGGTGCCCGAACCCGGCGCCATAACCGGCGGTCAGGTCATTTTCGCGGGCCGCGATCTTACGCAGCTGTCGGAAGACGAGATGCGCACCATCCGCGGCCGCGAGATCGCCATGGTGTTCCAGGACCCGCAAGCCGCCTTGAACCCGGTCAAGACCGTCGGCTGGCAGATCGAGGAAGCACTGGTCGTCCACGGCGTTTCCGCACGAAAAGCCCGGGAACGCACACTCGAGTTGCTGCGTCAGGTGGGCATCCCCGATCCCGAAGCGCGCGTCGACGAATTCCCGCACCAGTTCTCCGGCGGCATGCGCCAGCGCGTGGTGATCGCCATCGCCATCGCCAACGCGGCACCGCTCATCGTCGCAGACGAACCGACCACGGCCCTCGATGTCACCATCCAGGCGCAGGTGCTCCGCCTTCTCGTTGACCTGCGCGAGCGGCTCGGCGCAACGATTATCCTGATCACCCACGACATGGGCGTGGTTGCCGAACTCTGCAACGACCTCGTCGTCATGTATGGCGGCCGTGTCGTGGAGCGGGGCCGGACCGCCGATATCTTTGCCGCGCCGCAACATCCATACACGCGGGCCCTGCTGCGCTCGATGCCGAAGATCGACGGTGATGTGCGGGAACGCCTGTCGGCCGTTCCGGGCGCCACGCCCGATCTGTCCCGCCTGCCTCCCGGCTGCGCCTTCCATCCGCGCTGCTCCCTGGCGGAAGCCGTCTGCCGCAGCGAGGTGCCGCCGCTGGCCGTCGTGCCCCAGCGCCCGCAGAACCGCTCGGCCTGCCATGTTGCCCTGCGCGAGGGACGGCTGCCCGCCGAGCCCCGGCATGACGATGCGCAGCCCGCCGGACGGAGACCCGCGTTGGAGCAGCCGATTCTCGAACTGCACGATGTCAGGGTCAACTTCGGCTCGCGCCGGATGCTGTTCAGGCGTACGGCACCGTTGCTGGCGGTCGATGGCGTCAGCCTGTCGGTTCGGCCGGGCGAAACCCTCGGCCTGGTCGGCGAATCTGGCTGCGGCAAAACCACCCTGTCGCGCGCCATCGTCGGCCTGAACCTCCCCAGCGAAGGACGTATCATTCTCAAGGGCGAGGACGTGACCTCCTTCGACGAGACCGCATCGGCGCGCGTCCGCAAAACCGTTCAGTATGTCTTCCAGGACCCTTATGCCTCGCTAAACCCGCGCCTGACCATTCGCCAGATCCTGTCGGAGGCCCTGGAGATGCGGGGCGTCGCCCGGGCCGAACGCGAAGTCGAGGCACGCAAGCTGCTCGGGCTGGTGGGGCTCGATCCGGACTATCTCGGCCGTTATCCCCGCGCTTTTTCCGGAGGCCAACGCCAGCGTATCGGGATCGCCCGCGCGCTCGCGGTCGAGCCACAAGTGCTGATCTGCGACGAACCGGTGTCGGCGCTGGACGTTTCGATCCAGGCGCAGGTGATCAACGTGCTGGCCGACCTGCGCGACCGGCTGGGTCTGGCGGTGCTATTCATCGCCCACGATCTCGCCGTCGTCCGCCACCTCAGCGACCGGGTGGCCGTGATGTATCTCGGCCGCATCGTCGAGGAGGGGCCAGCCGCCGAGATTTATGCGCGGCCGCTCCATCCCTATACGGCAGTACTCATGTCCTCGACGCCGCGCCCGGTGCCTGACCCGCAGGCGATGGCGCGCAAGGTGATCCTGCGCGGTGACGTACCCAGTCCGCGCAATCCCCCGAGCGGCTGCCGGTTTCGGACCCGCTGTCCGATCGGACCGCTGGCTGATCCATCGCGGCGGATATGCATCGAGCAGGATCCGGCGCTGGCCGGTGCGGGCGCCCACCGCTCGGCATGCCACTTTCCCGAAGACGCGGCGCGCGCCGCCAGCTCCGACAAAACGCTGGCAGCCGCAGAGGGGACGAGCACAGCATGAGCACGCGCGAACGGGAAAAGAGGCGGTCGCCACACATCCTCATCTTCAACCCCGATCAGTGGCGGGCCGACACGCTCGGCCACCTCGGTCACCCGGCAGCTGCGACCCCTGCGCTCGATGCCTTCGTGCGCGACGAGGCCGTTTCCTTCGGCTGGGCCTTCTCGCAGGCGACCGTGTGCACGCCGAGCCGCTGCTCGTTCACGACGGGACTCTACCCGCATGTCGAAGGACACCGTTCGCTCCATCACATGCTGCATCGCGACCGCGGCGAGCGGCATATGTTCCAGGTTCTGCGCGAGAACGGCTACTACGTCTGGTGGGGCGGAAAGAACGATCTGGTTCCCGGCGATGACCCGCCGGAGGGCCAGTGCGACGTCTATTTCCGGCCGGACGCCGCATTCTTCGCACGTCACGGCAGACCCCAGCCGGACCTCCACCAGACCGCCGACGCGTGGCGCGGCCCGCGCGACAGCGACCGGTATTAGTCCTTCCTGGCTGGCGGGCTCGAGACTCCACCAGGCGAGCCCTGCTACCTGGACCG
>JAJFMR010000180.1 GCA_020696915.1 Rhizobiaceae bacterium
GCGGAAGCGGCGCCGTCAGCGTCTGCCAGTGCGCGTCGTTGCCCTCGCCCAGCGAGGAAACCAGGCCGATGCCGGTTATGACGACGTCGTCGTTCTGGCTCATGTCCAGGGCGCGCGGCTCAGGCCGCTTTTGCTGCGACCAGCGAGTCGATCTTGGCGCACAGATTCTTCATCAGGAAGTATTCGTCGGTCGACGCCTTGCCGTCGTTGACCTCCTGCGTCCACTTCTCGAGGGGCACCTTGATGCCGAATTCCTTGTCGATCGCAAACACGATATCGAGAAAATCGAGGCTGTCGATCCCCAGATCGTCGATCGTGTGGCTGTCCGGAGTGATGGTGGCAATGTCGATCTCGCTGGTATCCGCGATGATCTTTGCGACTTTGTCGAAGGTGGTCGGCACGGATCTTCCTTGAGGCTCGGTCGGGGTGGCCGACGCTCTCTAGTCGGTTTTTCCCGCCATGAAAAGGGTCGCCCCGGCGGCGCGCCACGGCGCCCGGCGTTGGCTCACCAAGGCGCGGACCCTGGGTAGACACGGTGGCGATCGCCGGGAAGGCGGCACGCACGGCCGGAGCATGGCCGGACGGTACGCCCAACGTACTCTCCCGGCATCGCCGCATCACTTTCGGTATAGTCAAGGCGATGGTCGAAGCGGCGGTGGCGAAGGGGGGCGGCGGGCGTCGGGCGAAGCATCGCCGCTTCGACACGCTTCAGTTGAAGATGATGCGGCCGAGCACGTGCAGGCGGTCGCCGTCGGACCCGACGATGACCGCTTCTCCCTCCCTTGCCGTCTGGCCTGTCAGCGCCTGGATGGTCTCGAGATGGGTCACCAGAACGAGGTTGCCGGAACCGGAATAGGCGCCCACTTCTTCGATGACCCGCGAAAGCTGTGCCTTGCGCTCGGCCTCGTCGGCGGCGGGAGGATCGAGCGGCGGGAACTCTTCGGCGTCTCCGAAAGCCAGCCTTGCCGTCTCTTTCGTGCGGCAGTACCGGCTGGTCAGCACCCGTTCGGTGGGTGCCGCCCGCGCCGCAAACAGGGCACCCACCTTGCGCGCCTGCTGCTTGCCGCGCTCCGAGAGGTTGCGCTGCGTGGAACACTTTTCGAGGTCGAACCTGGCAGGGTCGGCGGCGCCCGGCGCCATGGCGTGACGAAGCAGCACAACATGCTCGCCTTCCCGGAGCAGCGCCCAGCCGGCTTCCGTCGCACCCGCCTCGACGGCGAAGGCGCACATGATCATGACGGCGGCGATTCGAAGCATGCTGAACTCCCAGGTCCCTTCGATATAGGAGCGAAAGCCATTCGAAAGGCAAGCTTCGGGCGGGAACCGGTGCGAGGCCCGTTGCGCGGGCTTCCTGGCTTGCCTATCACCGGATGATGTTGCTCCTGGCAGACGCCATCCTCCCCGTCTTCGGTCTCGTGGCGCTCGGCTATCTCGCCGGCCTGACCGGATATCTCAGCGCGGAAACGAGCGACGGGCTGTCCGATTTCGCAGTCGGCGTGGCGATGCCGCTTCTCCTGTTCGAGACCATGCGCGGCGTCGACCTGGGCGGCGGCGCGCCGTGGGCGCTGTGGGCGACGTATTTCGTGGCGGCGGCGATTGCCTGGACGGCGGGACACCTGGCGGTCACCCGCGTTTTCGGCCGCGATTCGCAGGCCGGCGTGGTCGGCGGCGCGGCGACCGCCTTCTCCAACCTCGTCCTGCTCGGCATACCTTTCATGCAGCGGGTGTACGGGCAGGAAGGCTTCGAGGTCCTGTCGCTGCTCGTTGCGGTGCACCTGCCGCTGATGATCATGACGTCGATCGTGCTCTTCCACTTTTTCGGGAGCGGGACCGGCGAACCGGCGGGTCCGCTGCGGCTGGCCCGCAACTTCGCCCGCCGCATACTGAAGAACCCGCTGATCGTCGGCATCCTGCTCGGGCTCCTGTGGCGGCTTGCGGGGCTGCCTCTCCCGGACGTCCTGGGGCGTCTCGTCGATGCGCTTGCCGGTGTCGCCGGACCGGTCGCGCTGTTTGCGATGGGGCTGGGCTTGCGCAAATTCGGGCTCTCGGGGCAGGTGGCGCCCGCCTTGCTGCTGTCGGCACTCAAGCTCCTGCTGATGCCGGCCGTTGCGCTCGGCGCTGCCCTTCTGCTGGGACTGCCGCCGCTGACCGCCAAGGTTGCCGTCGCCGCCGCGGCGCTGCCGTCCGGCGTGAATTCCTACCTGATCGCCACGCATTTCGGCACCGGCCAGGCGCTTGCGTCCAACCAGCTGATCATTGCGACGGCCTGTGCGGCGCTGACGACCGCCTTCTGGCTCACCGTCTCGCAGATGGTCTTCGGATAGCGCCGGCACCGCCTCGTCCGTCCTTGGACCAACGATGGCAGCCCGCTTTGCGGTTGATCGCGGTTCGGGCTTGGGAGTAAGAGACTGGCGCCGGCGTGGCGCGGCCGCAGGCTCGCACGCTGCCGCCTGCGGCCAGTCAACCCTGCCAGCTCATCGATATCCGGCGCCAGGGCGGCGTCGAGACGGGAGAAAAGATAATGCTCCAGAAATCCAGCCATTTCATGCGCCAGGGCAATCTGATCGGCGGCGAGTGGGTGCAGGCCGACAGCGGCGCCACCATCGACGTTATCAACCCGGCGACCGGACTGAAGATCGGCGCCGTTCCGAAATGCGGCAAGTCGGAGACGCGGCGCGCCATCGAGGCTGCCGAAGCGGCGTTCCAGTCCTTCAGGAAGACCTCGGTTCTGGAGCGCTACAAGCTGCTCAGGCTGCTCCACGACGCCATCATGGACAACCAGCAGCCGCTCGCGGAGATCCTGACCACCGAGCAGGGCAAGTCGCTCACCGAAGCGAAAGGCGAGGTCGGCATGTCAGCCGCCTACGTGCTGTGGTTCGCCGAGGAGGGCCGCCGCACCTATGGCGACGTCGTCCCGTCGCCATGGGCCGACCGCCGCATCCTGGTCACCAGACAGCCGGTCGGCGTGATCGCGGCGATCACGCCCTGGAATTTTCCGTCGTCGATGCTGGCGCGCAAGCTCGGGCCGGCGCTCGCAGCCGGCTGCACCGCCGTCGTCAAGCCGGCGAGCCAGACGCCGTACTCGGCGCTCGCCTGGGGCGTGCTTGCCGAGGAAGTCGGCATACCGAAGGGCGTCATCAATATCGTCACGGGCGCGGCGGGCGAGATCGGCGACGAGATCTGCGCCAATCCCCTGGTCCGCAAGCTGACCTTCACGGGCTCGACGGAAGTCGGCAAGCTCCTGATGGAGAAGTGTGCCTCGACGGTGAAGAAGGTCTCCATGGAGCTCGGCGGCAATGCGCCCTTCATCGTCTTCGACGACGCCGACATCGGCCGCGCCGTGGAGGGCGCGATGACCGCCAAGTACCGGAACTCGGGGCAGACCTGCGTGTGCACCAACCGCTTCTTCGTCCAGTCGGGAGTCTATGACGAGTTCGTCGAGAGGCTGGCCGCCGCTTCGGACAGGCTGAAGGTCGGCTCGGGACTGGAGGAAGGTACCCAGCAGGGCCCGCTGATCGACGACCGCGCAGTCGCCAAGGTCGAGGAGTTCATCGAAGACGCCACGGCCAAGGGGGCGCGGATCGTTACCGGCGGCAAACGGCACGCGCTCGGCGGCTCGTTCTTCGAGCCCACCGTGATTGCCGACGCCAGGCCGGAAATGCGCTTCATGAAGGAGGAGATCTTCGGCCCGCTGTCGCCGGTGTTCAGTTTCGAGACGGAGGAGGAAGCCATCCGCCTCGCCAACGACACGGAGTTCGGCCTCGCCTCCTACTTCTACACCGGCGACCTCGGCCGCGCCTTCCGCGTCATGGAAGGGCTGAAATATGGCCTGGTCGGCGTCAACGAGGGCCTGATCACCACGGTCGAGGCGCCGTTCGGCGGCGTCAAGGAGTCGGGTATAGGGAGAGAGGGCGGGCACCAGGGCATCGAGGACTATCTCGACACCAAATATGTCTGCATCGGCGGACTGGGCCTGGCTTGATCCAGGCTTCCCGGCCGGGCGACAGCCGGTGCGGCTGCCCGCCCGCGCCGATATGGCCAGTCCGCGGGGCCGGGAAAACGGCATGACCGAGGGCGAAATCTTCGGCACGACCGGCGACGGGCAGCCGGTGCAGAGATTTGCGATATCCGGCGGCGGTCTTTCGGCAAGCATCATGGACTGGGGCGCCGCCGTTCAGGATCTGCGCTTAGAGGGTCATGACGCGCCACTGGTGCTTGGCTTCGAGCGCTTCGAGCATTACGAGGCGGCTTCGCCCTATTTCGGGGCGATCGCCGGCCGCTACGCCAACAGGATAAGGGACGGCCGTTTCACCATCGACGGCAGACGCTGCCAGACGGCACGGAATTTCCTTGGCCGGCATACGCTGCACGGCGGCGACCGGGGCTTTTCAGCAAGGGTCTGGGAGATGGCGCTGCATGGCGAGGACTTCGCCACGCTGGCGCTGCACGACCCCGCCGGCTCGATGGGTTTTCCAGGCGCGCTCGATGTCACATGCACCTACCGCATGAAGATCCCCGGGACGCTGTCCGTCGAGCTCAGCGCTTCCAGCGACGAGCCGACATTGTGCAATCTTGCGCATCATTCCTATTTCAACCTCGATGACGGCGGCAGCGGCGACATCCTCGATCACCGGCTGATGATCGCCGCCGCTGCCTATCTTCCGGTCGACGCCGAACTGATTCCGACGGGCGTGGTCGCGCCTGTCGATGGCACGGATTTCGATTTTCGGCTGCCGCGGCCCATCCGGACAGAATTGGAAAGCGAGCAGCTCGGCTACGACCACAATTTCTGCCTCGCCGCTTGCCGAGGTCCGCTGCGGCAGGCCGCCTGGGCGCAGGGGCCATCATCGGGCATCGGGATGGAAGTGTGGACGACGGAGCCGGGACTGCAGTTCTACGCCGGGGAAAGGGTCGCGCGCGCCGTTCCCGGCCTCGGCGGACGCCGTTATGGCGCTTATGCCGGCTTCTGCCTCGAGCCGCAGGTCTGGCCGGATTCGCCCAACCGGCCGTATTTCCCGCAGGCGCTGCTTTGGCCGGGCGAGATCTACCGGCAGGTGACGGAGTACCGGTTCCGCGCAGCGGCCTGATCAGGTCGACCAGGATCGGACGGAAAGGCATCACCTCGGCAGTCGTCGTTCCGGCTCCGCCCCCGGAGCGGAACCTCATGCGGTCACGCCTGCCTCGAATGCCTTGCGCAACTCCGCGAACGGCGCCAGCGCCCCGAACACCTGGACGACCGCAGCGGCGACAGCATGCCCTTGCCGCGTCGCGGCGGCGGGCAGATGCCCCGCCAGCCTCGCCGCGAGATAGCCGCCGTTGAACGCATCGCCGGCGCCGGTCGTGTCCACGGCTCCGACCCTTGCCGCCGGGACGGGCTGAACAACCTCGCCGCAACGCACGAAAGCGGGACCTTCGCCGTCCTTCACCACGATCTCGGAGACGCCAAGCGCGGCAAGCCGCTCGGCCGTCGCTTCGGGTGAGGCATCGCCGAACAGCGATTGTTCGTCGGAGAAGCTCGGCAAGGCGATGTCGGTGACGGCCAGCGCGCTTTCGATCGATCTCCTTGCCTCATCGGCGCCCGCCCACAGGCGAGCTCGATAATTGGCGTCGAAGGCCACCAGGCTGCCGGCGCCGCGCGCCTCGGCCACCGCTTCGATCAGCCTGGCTCGGGCGCCTGCCTCGAGAATTGCCAGAGTAATTCCGGAAAAGTAGACAAGGGCCTGATTTTCCAGACTTTCCCCAAGCCTGACCGGATCAGAGGCCAGCTGCCTTGCCGCCGAATCGCTCCGCCAATAGGTAAACGACCGTTCGGCGCCTTCGAGCGTGATCGCATAGAGGCCGGGCCGCGCGCCCGGGATGGTCGGGCTGGACCCGATGCCGATGCCGTTGCTTTCCAGGAAATCGACCTGGTCGCGCGAAAAGGGATCGTCGCCGAAGGCCGAGACATAGGTGGCCTCGCGGTCGCCGGCCAGCGCTTTCAAGGCCCAGAGCGTGTTCAGCGTGTCGCCGGCAAATCCCATCCGCCACGTCTGTCCCTCCCTGCCCGACAGTTCCAGCATGCATTCGCCGATCGCCGCCATCCCCATGTTCGCCATCAGCACCTCCGGTTTTGGCGTGGCTATAGCTTTTCGCCGCGGGCGGCGCCATGCTTTGCACGCCCCAGCGACGCCATGAGGGCCATGCCGCCCGTTGGTGCCGCCGGACGTCGCCGCCGGAAGAGAAGTTGAGTTCGACTGACAAAAGAAGTGCTTGCGCTGCCCTGCTGCTTCTCGTCGGAGCGGCGCTCCTGCCGTTGCCGTGGTCCGCGACGCT
>JAJFMR010000181.1 GCA_020696915.1 Rhizobiaceae bacterium
GGCGGCAAGGTCGCGGCCCACCCTGTCGGCCGATCGATCCCCGAAAAATCCCTATTAGCTTGAAACCGGAGGAGAACGAGCAATGCCCGCAAGAAAAACAGCCACGAGTCCAGCCAAGCCCGCCGGAGCGGCCCGGAGGGCCTCCGGGGCCGAGGCAAAGCCCACGGCAAAAGCGGGTGCGGAAGCGGCCGAGAAGACCGGGTCGAAGCCTGCGAAGAAGCCGTCGCTCCACATCAGCATGCTCAAGCCCAGCGTCAACAACATGGCCGTCCGTGTCTTTGCGCGCGCTGCCGGGCTGGACTTCGCCGAGACCGATGTCTGGGGCTCCACCCGCTCGCCGGAATTCCTGATGAAGAACCCAGCCCATATGACGCCCATGCTGGAGGACAAGGCCCTGCCGAACGGCTGCCTCTGGGAGAGCTGCGCGATCATGCAGTATCTCTCCAACAAGCATGGGCTGGACAACTTCTATCCCTCCTCGCCCGCCAAACGGGCGATGATCGACAGCGCCATGTTCTACCTGATCGGCACGCTCTATCCGTACGTGGCGCGGGCCACCTACCCCACCCTTAACTTCCCGCAGTATGCCGGCGAGGTCGGCGCCAGCAGCGCCAACCCGGCCAGGAAGCTCGAAGCCGCCAAGGCGGCCCGCGAAGCGCTTTCCGAGCCTCTCGAAGTGTTTCGAAGCTTCTATCTCAAGGACAAGCCGTTCATCGGCGGCACCCGACCGTCGATTGCCGACATCAGGCTGGCAGCCACCCTGGAGTTCCTGGCAGCCATCGACTACGAACTGCCGGCGTGGGCGAGGGACTACATGGCGGCGATGGAGAAGAAGCTCGGCAGCGCGTATTCCGAACCGGCCGCCGACGTACGCGGCTACATAGGATACGTGAAGTCGCAGCAGAAGAAGGGGCGTGCCCGCAAGGCAGCTTAGCGAGCATCGCAGCAGGCGGCTGTCGGGCGATCGGGGCCGTCGCCGCCTCGCTGAGATCGCCACCCGCGCCTTTCGTCATGACCCGGGCAGCCGGAGCGCCAGCCTGACCGGCCCGCCAGGCTCCCGTCAGGCCACGCTCTTGCCTCGGCGCGGGCGCTCCTGTATCAGGAAGATCATGTCGTTTTGCCCGGCCACAGCCAAATTGTGCCCGACCGCCCCGGCGGCGCGGACCTGCCGTGCGATCTCCCCGGCCCTCCTGCTTCTCGGCCTTATCGGCGACCGCCGGGCCCGCTGAAGGAGCGCCCGGCGGTCGACGTGACCCGCCCGGGCCGCAGCTCCTTGCCAGTCGCACATTCCTGAAACACGAGGCGCGTCCCGGAGGTATCCGTCGGACCGCCGGGAGCCAATCGAAATGGACGCCAAGACCCAGCCCACCCCTGCCGCCGGCATGCCGTCTGCGGCCCGCAAGTACCAGCCCTACCCTCTGGTCGGGCTAGCCGACCGGACCTGGCCCTCGAAGCGCATCGACAAGGCGCCTGTCTGGTGTTCCGTCGACCTGCGGGACGGCAACCAGGCGCTCGTCGACCCGATGGGCCACGAACGCAAGGCGCGCATGTTCCAGCTGCTGCTGGACATGGGCTTCCGCGAGATCGAGATAGGCTTCCCGTCAGCGTCGCAGACCGACTTCGACTTCGCCCGCTGGGCGATCGAGGCAGCAGGCGTGCCGGAGCACGTGTCGCTGCAGGTCCTGGTCCAGTGCCGGCCCGAGCTGATCGCCCGCACGTTCGAGGCGCTGGAGGGGGCCAGAAAACCCATCGTGCACTTCTACAATTCGACCAGTGAACTGCAGCGTCGGGTGGTGTTCGGGAAGGACGTCGCAGGCATCAAGCAGATCGCCACAGACGCGGCGAGGATGATCACCGACATGGCGGCAGCGGCGGGCGGCGGCTACCGGTTCGAATACTCGCCCGAGAGCTTCACCGGCACCGAGCTCGAAGTGGCGCTGGAAATCTGCAACGCCGTCATCGCAATCGTCGAGCCGACCCCGCAGAACAAGCTCATCGTCAACCTGCCGGCGACCGTCGAGATGGCGACGCCCAACATCTATGCCGACCAGATCGAATGGATGTGCCGGCAACTCGACCGTCGCGATGCGCTGATCGTCTCGCTCCATCCGCATAACGACCGCGGCACCGGCATCGCCGCCACCGAACTCGGCCTGATGGCAGGCGCCGACCGCGTCGAGGGGACTCTTTTCGGTAATGGCGAGCGGACCGGCAATGTCGACATCGTCACACTGGCGCTGAACATGTACACCCAGGGCCTGGACCCGGGCCTCGACTGCTCCGACATCAACCGCATCAAGGACGTCTACGAATACTCCAACCAGCTCAGGATTCCGGAACGCCACCCCTATGTCGGCGAACTCGTCTACACCGCCTTCTCCGGCTCCCACCAGGACGCCATCAACAAGGGCATGAAGGCGATCCGGCAGGCCAACACGCCGCTCTGGGACGTGCCCTATCTGCCGATCGATCCGCAGGATTTGGGCAGGTCCTACGAAGCCATCATCCGCATCAACTCGCAATCGGGCAAGGGCGGCATCGCCTATGTGCTGCACGCCGATTACGGATTGAACCTGCCGCGCAACCTGCAGATCGAGTTCAGCCAGGACATCCAGGCCATCACCGACGCGGCAGGCACCGAGGTGCCCTCGAAGCGCATCTACGAGCGCTTTCTGGATGTCTACGTGGATCAGCCGGGTGCGCGGCTGAAGTTCGTCGACCACCACACCTATCCGGACACCGCGCGCAAGGGCAGCCGCATCCTCGAGGCGACGATCGTCGACGGCGGCCGGCAGGTGCAGGTGACAGGTTCCGGGACCGGCCCGATCGACGGCTTCGTGAACGCGCTGTCTCGCCACATCGGCGTGCCGCTATCCGTGCTCGACTACTCCGAGCATTCCATGCAGCGCGGTTCCAACGCTGCCGCCATCTGCTACATGGAGGTGGAGCATCCGGGCGGCCGCATCTTCGGCGCCGGGATCAACACCAACATCGTCGCGGCCTCGCTCGAAGCGGTCGTTTCGGCCGCCAATCGCATCCTGCGCTGAAGTGGAAGGAACGCGCAGGTCCTCCGGCGGCGTGCCCGCCGGGTTCCCGCCTTTCGCCACGGACGAAGGCCAGGGACCCGACCCCGTGGTCCTCCTGCATGGCTTCGGCGGCTGGCATGGCGTCTGGGCAACCGTGGCCTCCGGTCTCGGCGGCCGTGTCGTGGCGTACGACCTCCCGGGGCACGGTCGATCCCTCGAATTTCCCGGAGCGGGATCGGCGAAGCTGGCCGCCGGCGCGATTCTTGCCGACCTAGCGGGGCGGGGTGTCGAAGCGGCGCACCTGACTGGCCACTCGATGGGCGGGGCGATCGCCGTCCTCATGGCGATCGCCAGTCCCGACAGGGTTCTATCGCTGACGCTGCTATCGCCGGGCGGGTTCGGTGAGGACATCAACGGGCCGCTGCTCAGGCGTTTTGCCGCCGCCCGATCGCCCGCGGAACTCGCCGCTTGCCTGGCCGGCATGTCCGGGCCGGCGAGCCGCATCGACGGCCCCGCCCTCGCCCGCCTGGCGGCCATGCGCGCCCGTCCAGGCCAGACCGAAAAGCTCGTCGGCATCGCCGAGGCGATAACCCGCGGCAACCGTCAGGGCGTCATCGGCAAGGCCGCGCTCGACCTGCTGCCCATGCCTGTCGCCGTCTTGTGGGGAAGAAACGACCCGGTCCTCCCTTTCGGTCAGACCGCGAACCTGCCGGACAGGTTCCGCCTGCATCCCATCGACGGCGCCGGTCACATGCTGATAGAGGAGGCGCCCGAACCCGTGACCCGGACGATCCGCCAGATGGCCCGTCATGGCCCGCCCTCGGCCAGCGCCGCCTCGCCTTGAGAACGCCGGCAAAAATTGTATGTTCATCCATCCTTGGTCAAGGCTCTCGACGATGAGCGACGCAGGCGACACCGTGAAGCAGATCGGCACCGGGCAGCGCCTCGCCGACGTCATCCGCGACGTCAAGAACGCGGCGGCCGACCGTGACGACGTCGTCGTCGAGCTGCGTGAGGCGAGCCGCATGCGTCTCGATCTGCTGGCCGCGGACCTGGCGTCGGTCTTTTCGGAAGTACCCGACGACATCGATCTGTTCGACTTCACCATCTCGTCCGGACTGCAGCCGCGACTCTGGATCGACGCGGTCAGCCACGTCGCCATGGGAACTGACCGCAGGACCTATCGGTTCCTGAAGGACACCAGGCTCGGCCGCGTCGTGCTCGCCGAATCGGCGAGCATCAAGCCGGTAGCCGAGCAGGTCGCGCGCTATGTGGCCGAACGCATCCTGGAGCGGCAGCGCCTGATGCACGGCGCCTCTGAACCGGCCGCCGCCGGACTCGACCGCTCGCCGGTCAAGGAGTTGCCGGGTGCACCGAAGGAACGCCGCGGCCGCTGGGAGACCTTGCGCTCGGTGCTCGCCCTGATCGGCGCCGGTGTCCTCTTCGGCCTGTCCGCATCGGCGGTGTTTTTCTGGGAACGCTTCGCGGCCGGTCTCGGCCTCGTGCCCTGAAGTGGCGGGCCGCCGTCCAAAGATCAACTCGCCGCAGCTTCGAGCACGGCCGGCTCGCCGAGCAGGTCGGTCTGCGAAATCCGGCCTACGGGGATGGTCGGTCCGGACAGGCCGCGGCGCGTCAGCCTGAGCGCCCATGCGCCGGGTTCCCCGGAAATTTCAAGGAGGTTCCATTGTGCGGGACAGTGCGTCCCGTCCACCGACTGTCCGCCCGCCGAAACGCCGACCACAGGTATCTGGCTGCTGCCACGGCCGGCGATCCAATGGAGCGACGGATCGTGGGAATGTCCATGCAGGACGAGTTCGGCGCCGTGCCGCTGCACGGTTCTCTGAAACAGGCCGATGCCGAAAAGCCGCTTGTGCTGCGCCACGGCGCTGCGCACCGGCGGATGATGGATCATGACGACCCGGAACATACCCCGCCCTCCCGTGTCCTCCAGGATGCCGCCCAGCCGGTGCGACTGGTCCTCGCGAAAGAAGCCGTTGGCCATGAACGGCGCAGTAGCGCGGGCGCTGGAGACGCCGATCAGCGCCACTTGCCCCCTCGCCCGCAGATAGGGAAAGGAGTGCCGGTCGGCCAGGCTCGTATCGTCACCGCTGATCCAGGCGGACCAGGACCGGCAAGCCTTGTCGAACGCGCCGGGAACATAGGCGTCGTGATTGCCGAGCACGACCGAGACGTCATCCGGGTCTCCGAGCGTCTCCAGCCATTGCCGTGCCAGATCGATCTCGGCATCGAGTGCGAGATTCACGAGATCGCCCGTCACGACGAGGTGATCGGGGGCGTGCGCGGCAATGTCGGCGATGATAGTGCCGAGCGTGCCGTCCTGCATCACGTGGCGGCGGTTGCGCTGCCAGTTGACGTAGCCGACCATCCGCTTGGAGGCCAGATCGCGATAGGTTACATCCGGGAGCGGGCCGAGATGGACGTCGGAGATATGCGCGAGCCGGAACATTCAACCTTTCTAGGATATGGCATCGAGGCTTTCCAGCGATGGATGCGGGGGTAACGGGATATTCGATGAGCGGCCTGGCGCGGCTGCGCCACCGCCTGTTCCACCTCTATTTCATGGTTCGCCGTCCGATCACCTTCGGCGTCCGCGGCCTGGTGCACGACCGCACACGAAGCTCGGTTCTTTTGGTCAGGCACACCTATGTGCCGGGCTGGCAGCTTCCCGGCGGGGGCGTCGAGGCGGGTGAGACGGCAACCGAGGCTCTCGGGCGAGAGCTGCAGGAGGAGGGCAATATCCTGCTGACGGCGGAGCCGGTCCTGAAGTCCCTGCATTTCAACCGCCGCGCCAGCCGTCGCGACCACGTCGCGCTCTACCTCGTGGAAACCTTCGTGGAGACCGCGCCGAAAATACCCGACCGCGAGATCGCCGAAGCCGCGTTTTTTCAGCTCGACCGCCTGCCCGATCAGACGTCGCCGGCAACGCTGAGGCGGCTTGCCGAGATTTTCCAGGGAGCCCCGGCGTCGCCGGACTGGTAGAGGAGGAGACCGGAGCATGGTTCCGGCGAAGGCGCCGACCGACAGGTGGACGAAGGGCGGGAATGATGCTAGCGGCGGTGCGATGGATCTAATTTCCCATGCGCGGCGCGGCCGACGACGAGTGACCGCCAGCGCCTGAACGGGCGCCGACGAATGCTGCCGATGCGGCGGCACCCTGCTCGTTAGCGGAATGAGAAAATACCGTGACGCTTGCCGATGTGATCTATCTGCCCGAATCCCCTGCGCATGATGCCGAAATCGACACCATTCACGAACAGGTGTC
>JAJFMR010000182.1 GCA_020696915.1 Rhizobiaceae bacterium
TGTCCATCTTCTCTCGACGCCTGAAGCGCTTGGCAAGCGAGGACGTCAGTGCCTGATGTCTACGAACAGCCTCTGAAACACCGACTTCGCCAGATCGAGACCGATGAACGCTGCGGACATCGTACAATCTCCGTGATGAAGGGAGCTTATCCGTCATATGACACTGCCGTGCCGGAAATGAAGGACGTCCATCTCATCAAAACCACATCGAATCAGGAGGCAACAGAGAACATGAGTTAATTACTATTTTACCAGGCAGGTGTGAACGGGGTTACATTCACCGCTGGCAGATAAAGATAGTTTTCATTGTGTCTCGGTCATCGCGATCAACTTGATTAAAACCGTCAATGACTGAGAGACGCGTAACAACGGCGTTCATATCGTGACGCTTCAACAATGGAGACTTCCATGAAGACCAAGAAGATCGTTGCCGACAAGCACGAAATCGACAATGGCCTGTCGGTGAAGAAGGAAGAGCTGAAGCAGCTCAAGGTCAAGACCGGCCTGCGCGCCGGCCTCGCCGCGGCGGGCAAATGCTGCAGTGGTTGCCACTGTTCGATGGCCTGAGCTTCGGTGGCCTGAGTTTCGATGGAGGCCGGATAATTCAACCGGCCGCCTCGATCCAAGGTCGATGCGCCGCACGGGGACGGCCGGCCCTGTGCGGTTTATCTTCAACTTTCCGCGATCCTCAGCTTCCCTCAAGCCGCTTTTGACAGCCGGACCGGCGAACGCCGATATCGATCATGTTTTCCTTATGGAATTCAAAATGACGGCTCATTCTCCACGCGCAACGTCCAGGACAACTCCTTCGGCTCCTTCGGCGTGTCTTCCGGAATTCAGGTCGGCCGATTTTTTCGTCTTCAGGACGCCGCTGCTGCCAATCGATGAATGGACTCGGTGGGGCGAAGGGCTATCGACCCCGGCGGCCTTGGCGCGGGGGCTTGACGCCGCGGCGCTGGACGCCGCCATCGAAGCGGATCGGGCCTTGCTCTGGGACAGGCTGCGGTCGGCGATGATCCGTCCGGAGGTCCGGCAAGCGCTGTTTCTGGCCGCGCCGGGCGTGGAAGCGGAAATGGAACAAATCGCGGAACATCTCGACTCTGGCGAGGAACCGGACGAGAAGCTTCGTCGCACGCTGGTCCGGTATTTCGCCCGGATGACGGGAAGGGCGACGCCGTTCGGGCTTTTCGCGGGCTGCTCCTTGGGTCGCCTAGGATCCGGGACAAGGCTCCGGATGGAGCCGCTGGATCGCTACCGGACCTTCACGACGCTGGACGCCGGTCTCCTGTATGAGATCACGGAGCGGGTGAAACATGCCGCGTCCGGCGATCCGGGCCTGCGCGTCCGGACCAATCCCACGCTTTACCGCGTTGGAAGCCGGCTTCGCTTCGTCGAAGTCAGGACCGATCCGGCTACCCTGGCGCGGACATACCGGCTGAGCGCCGTCCCCTCGACAGCCCTCATCGAAGCGGTCCTTCATCGGGCGGCCGGGGACGCCGGTTTGGGCGATCTGGTCAAGTTCCTCCAGGAACCCGGACGTGGGATCAAGGAACGGGACGCGCGGGCCTTCGTCGGCGACCTTCTGGACTGTCAACTGCTGGTGAGCGGGCTGGAGCCCGGCGTCATCGGTTCCGAGCCATTGACGGGCGTCATGGAGCGGCTTGAATGGCTGAGCGCTCCGGCCGCGATCGACGCCCGGGCCGGTCTGTCCGCGGTGCGGCGCGCCCTGCGCCGTATCGACGAGGAAGGCGTCGGAACCGCGCCGCGGCGCTACCGGGATCTCCTGCCGGATTTGCGCGCGATCGGCTCGACGGCCGATCCCGGCCGGTGCTTTCAGGCCAACCTTTACAAGCCGGCTCCCGAGGCGACGCTGGACGCGCGGACGGTGGAGGCCGTCAAAGCCGCCGTCGAGTTGCTGCACCGCATAACGCCTTATCCCGGCATCGATCCGCTCAACAGGTTTCGCGACTCCTTCAGGGAACGCTACGGCGGCACCGGGATTTCCCTTCTGGAAGCGTTGGATGAGGATGTCGGGATCGGCTACGACCAGGATGGTCTGCCCGATGGGACGGACTCTCCGTGGCTGTCGGAACTGGACCACGGGGCGACGGAAGCCTCGGCGAGTTCCGCCTGGACCCGGCGCGACGACCACCTGCTGAAGCGGGTGGTGGAAACGGTCGCCGCCGGCGAGCGGATGTTGCTGCTTGACGAAACCGATCTTGAAATCCTGGGAGCCGGACCGCGCGCCCCCTTGCCGTCCGCCTTCGCGGCGAGCGTCACCCTGGCCGCCGCCTCGGACGCGGCGCTGGCGGCGGGCGACTTCGAAATGCTGCTGCATGGCATCGTGGGACCTTCGGGCGCGGAATTCCTCGGCCGTTTTTGTCATGGAAACGACGATCTGCGCGCCGCCGTCGAGGATTGGCTGGCGCGGGAGGAAGGATCGGCGGACGCGATCCATGCCGAAGTCGCCCACCTGCCGCAGGCGCGCGACGGCAATATCGTCAGCCGGCCCCGTTTCCGGCGCTACGAGATCGATTGCCACGGCCAGTCGGACGCAGCCGGGGAATACCGGATTCCGGTTTCCGATCTGGTCGTCGAACTGGCCGGCGACCGCGTCGTCCTGCGGTCCCGGAAGCTGGGACGGGAGATCCGGCCGAGGCTCGCCGCGTCCCATTACGCCCCGGTCGCCGACTTGGCGCTTTACCGCTTCCTGTGGGCTTTGCAACGGCAGGACGCGGCGGCGCTGACATGGCGGTGGGGACCACTCGAGGCGTCGCCCTTCCTGCCCCGCGTGTCGGTCGGCGGCGTGGTGTTGTCGCGCGCCACATGGCGGCTTGACGGTTCCGATCTGGCGGCCTTGCGCGCCGCGGCGAAGGATCGGGGGAAGGGATTGGCGAAGGCCGTGGCCGCCGTCGCCGAACTGCGCCGGAAGCGCGGGATTCCGCGGCATGTCGGCCTGCTTCAGCATGATAAGACGCTGATGTTCGACCTGGACAACGCGCTCTGCGCCGACGTTCTGGCGAGCGAGGCGTCGCGGCTCGACGAAATGGCCCTGATCGAGCGATTTCCGGCCGCCGAACGGCTTTGCGCGATGGGGCCGGAAGGCCGCTTCGCCCATGAATTGCTTCTGCCGTTCCGGAAGGTCGCGAAAGCCGTCCCCATCGAGGAGGCGTCCCGGGCCGGTTCCGGCGCGCTGATCAGCGCCGGGAAACCCGTGACACGGGCGTTTCCTCCCGGCGGCGAATGGCTCTACGCCAAGATCTACGGCTCGCCGCGCGGTCTGGACGGCTTCCTGGCCGAAGCCGCGGTCCCGGTGATCGACGCGCTCCGGTCGGCCGGCGCGGTCGATGGCTGGTTCTTCATCCGATACTGGGACCCGCATCCCCATCTTCGGTTGCGATTGCATGGCGCACCGGAGCGGTTGGCAAACGAAGCTTGGCCGATGCTGAATGACGCCTTGCGTCCCCTGCTGGAAACGGGCAGATCCCGGTCCGTCCAGACGGATACCTACATTCGTGAGGTCGAGCGTTACGGCGGGCCGGACGCCATCGATGGCGCGGAGTGTTTCTTCGAGGCGGACAGCGACATGGCCGCCGCCCTGATCGGGATGGACCCCGGACGCCTGGACGATTTCCGCGAACGCTTCGCCGTCGCCAGCGTCGCCGCCCTGCTGAACGACGTCGGGTTCGATCTTCCAATGCGCGAGCGGTGGACGCGCTCCGTGCGCGACTCCCTGCTGGCCGACCTCGGTCTGGGGCGCGACGCGGCTATCAGCTTCGGACGCCGCTTCCGGCTGGTCAAAGGCGAACTGGAGGATCTGATCGGTCCGGCGGAAGACCCGGCGCACGCGTCGATCCGCGCCATGGCCCGCCGGCGCTCCTCCGCCGCGGTGGAATTCGCGGCGAAGCTCCGGTCGCTGGAGCGGGACGGTGGGTTGACCGCTTCGCCGCCGGGCGTGGTCGCCAGTCTGGCCCATATGAGCGTCAACCGGCTGGTTCCTTCCGCGCCCCGGACGGTGGAGGTCGTCGTCTTCGACTTTCTGAACCGGCTTTACGCGGGCGCCATGGCGCGTTCGGGCGCCACCCGCGCCGCCGGCTGAAGGCCGGGCGGGGATGGCATCGGGATGAAAATCTTCGACGCCGTGGTAGTCGGGGCGGGACCCGGCGGCATGCTGCTGTGGGAACGCCTAACCGACGCGGGCTTGGACGTCCTGCTGATCGAGGCGGGGGCTCGCAGCCGCGACGGCGCGGCGCCGCCGCCGAGCGATCCGGGTCTTTGGGCGTACGAGATGGGCGACGGCCATCCGCTGGCATGGCGACGCGTTCACGCCGTCGGCGGCAGGACGCTGGGATGGGGCGGTTTCTGCCATCGGTTTCCCCAGTCCGTTTTCGAAGAGGGCGGCTGGCCCTATGGCGCGCGAACGCTCGCTCCCCACTATGCCGAGGCGGAACGCTGGCTCCATATGACGCGCGGCGGCCGGCTGCGCCCGGAATTCCGCGACGCCGCCCGCCGTCTCGGGTGGCGTTTCGCGCCCCTGCGCGGCGCCCGCGTCCATGGGCGGATCTGGACCGCGCTGGACGCGCGGGCCGCCGGCGCCGCCATGGAGAACCGGATCGCCGCGAGCCTCGACGTCGCGGGCCGCCGCGCGACGGGTATTCGCGTGCTCCAGCCGAACGGCCGGTCCGAATGGATCGCGGCGCGGGCCTTCGCTCTCGCGGCCGGCCCGATCGAAACCACCCGGATTCTTCTCGGCAGCGGTTTCGGCGAAACCATGCCCTCCATCGGCCGGAATCTCGTCGATCACATGACCACCGGTTACCTGCTGGTGGAGGAGCGCCCCGCGCCGCCGTCGGACGGCGCTTCCAACCCCGCGCCCTTCCTGCAAGGAGCGCTCGTTTCGCGTTTCACCGGTCCCGGCGGAGCCGACCGGCGGCCTTATCGCGGCGGGTTCTCGATCGAGATCACCGGCCCGCGCCGCTTGTCCGAAATGCCCGCCATCGCGGAGGCTCTGGGAATTCCGCCGCTCGAGGCGATGCGGTCGCGCGTCACCTTCATCAACGCCATGGGTGAGTCGGCGCGCCACGAGGGCCGCCGGGTGACGCTTTCCAAAGATCGCGCTGACGATCTGGGCCGACCCCTGCCGGTCCTTCACATGGCGGCGGATTCGCGCAACGCCCTGATGCTCGAAGACATGAATTCGGCCTGTCTCGCGATCGCGGAGGCGATCTCCGGCAAGACCGGCGGCGAACTTCATCCCCTTCAGGAGACCTCCCCCGGCGCGGCGCTGTTCCATGAATCGGGAACCTGCGCCATGGGGGGCGAGGGTCGCGCCTGCGACGCCTGGGGGCGGCTCGGGAGCGTGGACAATGTCTGGGTCGCCGACGCGTCCGTGTTTCCTTCCGGCGGCGACCGCCACCCGACATTGACAGTTCTGGCCCACGCGCTGCGCGTCGCCCGCTCGATGAGCGGGAGCCTCGCTCAGGGGTGAGCGATCACCAGGATGGCGCGCGGCTGGGCGAACAGAACGCGCAGGCAGGATTCCAAGGTTTCCGGGTCCAGGGCCGCGAAGCTTTCGTCCAGGATCAGCAGATCGGCGTTCTGCAGGATGGCGCGCGCCAGGAAGATGCGGCTGCGTTCGCCATGTGAAAGCTGCCATCCGGTTTCGCCGACGATCTGATGGATGCCGTTCGGCATGCGCTCCAGCAACGGGCCGAGTTCCAGGTCGTGAAGCAGGGTCTCGGCCAGCGCCAGATCCTCGCGGCTGGCGGGCCAGCGGCTCCCCATCAGCAGGTTGAAGGCGAGCGTTCCGGACAGGATGTGGTTCTCGTGGAACTGGGGCGCCAGGGCGATGCGCCGCCGCCATTCCTCCGCTCCCAATGTCTGGAGGTCGAGACCCTGGAGCAGGAGCAGGCCGTTCGACGGCGTCCGCAACCCGGCGAGGATGGCGGCCAGCGTGGACTTCCCGCCGCCCGAGCCGCCTTGCAGCAAAATCCGGTCGCCACTTTCGATCCGGCATTCGCAACCGTCGAGTATGGTTCCAGGGCGGTCGGCATAGGTGAAATGAAGATCGTGCCCTTCGAGCAGGGGCGGTTCCCCGTCGTCACGGCGGGCGTGCGCGCCGGGATCGCTTCGCGAAAGCCGCCGGGCCAGGGGAGATCCCGCCGGTCCCGTGCCGGCCGTGGCGGCCGACGCCAACGGGCCGACGATGCGCCATCCGACGATGGCGTCCGTCAGCACGGTGCAACTGTTGGCGAACTGGGTGAAAGCCCGCTGCGCCAGGAGGACCGATCCCAGGCT
>JAJFMR010000183.1 GCA_020696915.1 Rhizobiaceae bacterium
CCTGTCGAGGCGGAACTCGCCGTCGCCGTGTCGTTCGGTGGCGAAGCAGTGACGACGGTATTGCTTCAGGGAGAGCACGACCTGGTCGTCCCCCTGGCGGCGGCGCTCAGGCAAGGCAATCGCCGGATCGAGCTTGGGGTACATGCCGCACTCAGGCTCAAGGGCGACGGCGGGGACGACGTCCGCATTGGCGGGCTCGTCCTTGCTTCCCTACATCTCGACTCGCCGAGCATCGCGCCGGCACCGCTCCCGACGCTGCAATCGCCGGCGCCTGACACATTGAGTTCCGAGATCATCGCAGCCGGACGCCGCATCATGGCGCTGAGGACGAATGCCGAGCCGCAGAATTCGGCCGGAATCGAAGATATCGCCGAGGGCCATCGACGGATCGTGGCCGGGATAAAAAGTCTCAGCCGCAACGCAACCCTGGCCATTCTCCTGAACAAGGAAACGCTTGATAGCCTTCTGCTTCTTGGCTCGTTCATGGCAGACACCGGTCTGGAACACGACACCGGAACGGAGGCAGCCGGGCCGCTGTTCGGCACTGAGCCTGCCGAGGCGGCACGCGCCGCGGCGCTGGCGATCCTGACCATGCCGTCATGGCGAGCGTTGGCCGGACATTCGCCCGACGACTTGTCGGAAGTCCTGCGTGCCTTTCCCGTTGCAATGGCGCGCTATCTCTGTGCCCCGGAACCGCAAAATCACGCGGCCGGCGCCCTCACGCTCTACCGCGACCACGTGCTCAAGCTGTTCAGCCATGTACAGGCGTGCTTCGCAGCCGAACTGCGCGGCAGCCGCCGTGATCGGCTGGCGGAGCAGATACTTCTCAACCTGCAACCGCATGCCCTGCTCTTCGGACCAGGTCCCTTGCGCGATCTGGGTCAGGCCCGCGGCGCGGCGATCGAGTCCTACCTCCTCAGCCGCGGCCGCCGGATAACCCTTCCTGGCGGCGCTCGGCGGCCCACCGGCAGGCTGCGGCTCGGAGTGCTGGTGCGCGATCTGCGCGCCACACCTGAAACCTGGATTCTCAACGGAACGGTCGGCGCACTCCCGGAGGACCTGTTCGACGTCACGCTCTTCGTCCTCGAGCGGGGCCCACACAAGCCATCCTTTCCCGGCGTCGCAATCCTCGAATTTGACGGCCTCGACGCAGACCGGGTCGTCGACACGATCCGTGCAGCGCGTCTCGACATTTTTCTGCTGGGCACATTCTTTCAGGGCTACGGGAAGATCGCAGCAATCGTTGCCCACCGCCTGGCACCGCTTCAGGCCGCGACGACCGCTGTCTCGCCCATGACGACGGGATTCAACAGTTTCGATGTCATGCTGAGCAGCGATGGTTGCGAACCGCCCGATGCGGCGACCCACTACACGGAACGCCTGGTCCGCAATGCCGGACCGGTGCAGAGATTTGACTTCGGTCCATGCCAGGCAGCCAAAGGGGATAGCCGGTCGCTGGGTCGGGCGCGGCTAGGCGTACCGCCGGACGCAGTCGTTCTGACGAGCGGCGCCATGTTGAACAAGATCGGCCCCGACCTGATGCAGGCCTGGGTCGAAATACTCGCACTCGCACCGTCTTCCGTACTGGTGCTCTATCCCTTCGCTGCCAACTGGCAAACGAACTACGCGCGCCGGCGGTTCGAACGGATCCTGCAGGCGGCATGCGCAAGGAAGTCGATCGATCCGTCGCGCGTGATCCTGGTTGACGCGATGGAACATGCCGAGGTCGGAAAGGTGCTCGGTCTTGCCGACATCTATCTCGACAGCTTCCCTTATGCCGGCGCAACGACCGTGATCGAGGCGCTGCTGGAGGGCCTGCCGGTGATCACGCTGGCAGGTGACACACAGCGCGGCCTGCAAGGCGCGGCCTGGGCGCGGGCGTTCGGACTCGGCGGCACGGTCGCGGCAACGCCGGCCGCCTATGTCGCCGAGGCGGCGCGCCTCGCCAATTCACCGGATGACCGCGCTGCGGCAACCGCTGCAATTCGCGCGCCCGACTTGCAGGATCCTCGGGCGTTTGGACAACGATTTGCCGCACTGCTTTCCGGCCTTGCACATCCGGGGAGCGGGGCGTCCGCGGCACCCCGGCTGCTATTTCATCACATGCCCAAGGCAGGCGGTACGACATGTCGGCACGTTTTCGCGACCTGGTTCAAGCTGCGCGATGACGATCGCGCTCCCTGGAGCACGATGCCTCCCCCGCCGCCGTTCAACGTCGCCGACATCCGACCGGAGGAGATGATCTGCGGCCACTTCAACAGCCCCGGATACCGGCTGCGCGAGCGGTATCCCGATGCGCTCGCCGACAGCGGCTGGAAGATGATGACTTTCCTGCGCGATCCGCTCGAGACGGCCATTTCGTATTACTTTTTTGAGCAAAAACACAGACCGGAGGCCAATCCCGGCTTTTCCGCGGGCGACCTCGACGCCTATCTCCACGCCTGTCCGGGACATCTGGCCGAGCATCTGGAGTCGATCAGTGACGACTGGCGCAAGGCACTGGACCGCTACTGGTTCGTGGGCACAGCCGAGCGCCTCGACGAGTGCCTGTGGTGGCTTGCCCGGGCTTTCGACAAGCCGGTCCCCGAAGACATCGTCCGTCTGAACCGCACGCCCCGGACCCAATGCGCCTCGGCAGAAGCAGTCGATGCCTTTGTCAGTCGCCATGCACAGGAGTTCGAGATTTACCGGGCGGCGGCTGCACGCTGTGCCGCAATGCTCGACATGGACCCCCGGTCGCCGTCCGCGCGCTTCGCCGGCCGATTCGTTCACTTGGCCAGGCGGGCAAGCTGAGCATCTACCAGGGCCGCGATGAGGTCGTCCGTGCCGTGCGATGGTCGCCAGGCGGGATATGCCGCCTGAAACCGGCGGAAGTCGCTGACCCACCACATATGATCACCATACCGTGGCTCATCGACCAGCTCGACGATGGGCACGCTTTCCGTAAGACGGCCCGCCAGGTCGAGCGCCTCGCTCACCGAGACCGTGGCCTTGGGGCCGCCGCCAATGTTGTACACTCCCGAGACGCGCGGCGCGGAGACAGCGAAGGCGAACGCGTCGGCGAGATCGTCGACGTGAAGATTGTCCCGCACCTGCCGGCCGCCGTATCCGACCACGGTGTAAGGCAAGCCAGCCGCAACCCGCTCGCATAGATAGGCAAGAAAGCCGTGATCCGGAACGGCACGATGCTCAGGCCCGGTGATACAGCCGGCCCGGAACACCATGGTGTCGAGCCCGAACCGCGATGAATATTCCTGGACCATCAGGTCGGCCGCCGTCTTGGAAACCCCGAACAGGGAATGGCGACATTGGTCGATCGGCATGGTCTCGTCGATACCGTGCACGGCAAAGGGATGCTCCGCCGGCAGGACGAAGCGGGTCTCGGCAGCGCGAAGCGGCAACTGGTTCGGGCCGTCGCCATAAACCTTGTTCGAACTCATGTAGAGAAACAAGGCCTCCGGCGCGTGCGCACGCACCGACTCCAGCAGCGACAGGGTCGCCGTAGCGTTGATCGCGAAATCGATCCTGGGAGCACGGGCCGCCCAATCATGCGACGGCTGGGCAGCCGCGTGAAGGACGACGGCAATCCGCCCACCGAGCTCCCGGAAGAGATCATCGATCGGCTGATCGTCGCGGATGTCCAACTTCAGGTGACGGTACCGGGGAAGCTCCGTTTGCAGCAACGCGAGTTGTGGCGCAGTGCTCGATTCGTCGCCAAAGAACATCCGGCGGCCGTCATTGTCGATGCCGACGACATCCAGCCCAAGGGCATCGAACCGACGCACGGCAGCCGATCCGACCAGGCCAAGCGACCCCGTCACCACAGCAATCGACCTGTTATCCATGCCTGCCCCAACTGCAAACTCGTCGCAGGCTAGCCCCCGCCTATACATCCGGGCAACAGTCCGATAGCGTTCCGAGGCTCATCTTGCCGGTGCCGTATGAGTGTGAGACCGCAGTCCTGGTTCCTTCAGACTTTCGGCAAATGCCGTACTGCCGTGCGCGCCCGGCCGATCGAGCCACCCGCCTATGGGATCGGGAGCGGGCTGAGGCTCCGAGGTCACAAGAGGGTCGCCGCGACGGTCGTCCTGGCCGCGTTGCCGCTTTTGCTCCCGACATTCGTAAAACCGGCGCCCGCGCAGTCGCCCCCGGCGCTTCGTGAGTTTCGCGATTGCGCCGACTGCCCGGTGATGGTCGAGATACCGGGTCGGATGGTTATCGGCAAATACCCGATCACCCGTGGGGAGTTCCGGGTCTTCGCCCAGGCGACGGACCTGGTGTCGGAGGGCTGCACGCTGCGCGGCGAGCAGAAGCGCTCGCTGGTGGCCGAGGCAAACTGGCTGGCGCCCGGCTTCGAGCAGACCGACGACCATCCCGTCATCTGCGTGAACTGGCTCGAGGCAACCGCCTATGCCGACTGGCTGACGGAAAGGACCGGCAGACTATACCGTCTGCCCACCTTCGAGGAATCGTCCGCGGCGGCGGCGGCGGGAACCAAAACCGCCTTCTGGTGGGGCGAAGAATTCGACAATGCCTGCGCCCACGCCAACATTGCCGACGCGCAGTTCCGGAAAGCCTATCCCAAGGACGAACGCAAGATCCCCGGCTGCGATGACGGCTATGTCCATACCTCCCCCGTGACGACGTTTCCGGCGAACGAATGGGGTTTGCACGACATGGCAGGCAATGTCTGGAACTGGACCAACTCTTGCCTGAAGGGGGACTGCTCGAACGCGATCTTTCGAGGCGCCGGCTGGGATGTGCCCTTCTCCAAGCTGTTCCGGAGCGACTATTCCTTCGGCGACCGGATCGTATTGCGCAATGACGTGATCGGCTTTCGCGTGCTGAGGGAAGATTGACGTTTTTCCGTCGCCGAAGCCGCGGCGCCATCAGTCCTCGACCCGCACCACCCTCACCCCATAGGTGTTGAACGGCACGTCGTCGCCGTTCCAGATCGTTTTGGTCAGGCGAAGGTCGCCGGGCGGACTTGACCAGCTGCCTCCGATAAGCTGCCGTTCGCCGCAGGCCTCGTCATGGCAATCCGTTGTCCATATCCAAACATTCCCGACCGCGTCCAGAAGCCCGAACGGATTGGGCGCGAACGTGTCGACCGGAGAGGTCCCCTTGCCGTCATGGGGCGAACCGCAGGCAACGCAGTTCGCCCGGTTTTTTCCGATGCTCTGCCCCCACCAATAGTTCCCCGATTCGTTTCCCATCGCGGCGTACCGCATTTCCGCGACGGTCGGCAGCCGGTATTTCTGGCCGGTCGTAGCCGAGAGCCAGTCGGCATAGCTCTGCGCCCCCTTGAAGGTGACGCACACCACGGGATGGTCGTCGGACTGCTCGAAATGCGCAAACGACCAGTTGCATCCCCAACCTTCGTGCTTGTAGGCAGTCTCCCTGACGAAGTGAGCGAACTCGCCCCTGGTCACCGGCGCACGGCTGATCTGCAGGCCGTTCGGGAGCGTGATCATCACCGGGCACTGCGCGCAGTCCTGGAACGGTTTTGCCTCGAAACCCGGAACAATTACCTGGCCGTTTGCCGGCGCCGTAGCCGCCAGGGCAATCAGCAGGCCTGCCAGAAAAACCACGTATCGCAGGGCAGCCGGCCGATCGGCCATCGTCAGCCCTTCAGGTTCTTCAATGCTTCGCCCGCCTCGACGACGCCGCCGGCCGCAGCCTTGGCAAGAAGCTCCCGGGCGGTTGCGATGTCCTTCTTGCCGCCCAGGCCGTCGCGATGGAGGATGGCAAGATTGGCTTGCGCGTAGGGATTGCCCTGCTCCGCGGCATGCTTCAGCCAGAGCCTTGAAAAGGCGTAGTCGCGTTGCAGACCCTGACCGGAAGCCATCATGATGCCGACGGCGGTTTGCGCGTGCTCGTCTCCGACGGTCGCCGCGGCGAGCAGGACGTCGACGGATTGCTGCGCGGTGAGCTTGCCGGTCTGCTGTTGGTCGACGGACGCCTGGTATGCGCGAATCGATTTGCGCGTGTCACTGTCGATGACGCCTGACACGACCGGAAGCGGATAGCCGAGCGCAATGAGCCCATACTGGAGGAATTGGGTCGGGATCTTTTCGGCCTGCTGCATGGCGGCGGCCCGCAGCCGGGAGCGTGTCGCCGAGGACGCCTCGCTCAGACCGCTGATTTGCCGGGCACGGGAGAGGCTTTCGACCCTGGCCTGCGCCAGATCGGCGAAGGCTCCGCCGGGAAAAGCCCGCAGATAGGCTTCGAAATCGCCGGGAAGATCACTTTCCCGGATCGTGCCCCAATAAAGTTCCTC